>JBEVXV010001200.1:0-8041 GCA_040505915.1 Sedimenticola sp.
CTTATGTCGTGATTTAAACAATAAAACGTGTGTATGTGATTGAAATGTTTTTTGTTTGTTTTCCGTGGACGACTCTAGCTGTCACCATAAGTACGGTTTGACAGCCTCCCGTTTTATCGCAGAACTTCTCTCCCCACCCCTGTTCGTCGTGTTGTGTTGTCGTGTTGTGTGTCTTGGTGGGTGAGCAAGAACAAGTTTTGCTATAAAACGAAAATGTCAACGCACTGTTGTCTATCATGGGGAAAGGAATGATATATATAGCATAACAAAACAACGTCAACACCGACAACAGATGCAGTATTATTATTATTATTTAATTATACATGACAAAGCAATTTGATGAACAAAAGAAATGCAATGCACATGTACACATATAAATATACCGCAAACGGCATGATAAAACAACAATACATAATAATCAAACACTTACAACCCCAGATGCATACATATACATAACACTGTAGTACGCACGTCATGCATAATTTTACATAATATCGATAGCATATACATAAGAATACATATAGAAAAAAATAGTATACACATTTAACATGGATAATAAAAGTTACATGTACATGCAAAATACATATTTGGCGACTTGGGGAGTGGGGGAAGAAAGAACACACCGGTGGCACGAAAAATACGAAACGAACACAATGACGGTAGTAACGCCGTGTCAGGGACAGACGGACCGCGTATACGACATCAACACCGCATCAATGATCCGATCCCGCGTTTAGTCACACGCACAGAGTTAAGAAAAGAAAAAAGAAAAAAAGGTTGGTATGTGTTTTGGTAGAGACCGGCGTAGAACTAAGGTCGTTTTCGGAGTGCAATGTTCTCTTTTCATATACCAATAAATAATTGAACAGCGTAGACCATGATGCTCATGCAGATGGTGAATGTGCGTGCGTGTGTCTGAACGCGGGATCATATATGACGGGAGATATTTATCTGAACACAATATCGGTATAAATGCTACAGGAACACAACTATATGGTGGTTTACAGTGGGTAGATTTAAATGCTATATGAAAACACAGTGGCTTTTAAAGGCGATATGAACACAATATTAGAAGTAGTAAAGGAACACACGAGGTATAAAAAAAAATCCCGTCCGAAATGCATACTGCTAAATCAACGCTCGGTCGCTCTAGAAGAATTTAAACTTTCGCGTCTTGACAACGAAGTTACGCTTTGCTGTAAGCGACGTTGACGTGCGAGCAATAGGGCAAGCTGCGGAGTTGGAAAAAAAATGGTGTATTGCGGCCGTATTGTTGAAGTAGAAACAAAAATATATCCGAAATCAAAGTTACTGGGAGCGCCGGGAGACTCTACTAAACAGGCGTAGTCGCAATCACAGGGTGATCTCAGGGGACTCCACGTAACTTCCGTAGTCACCCGGAGCACCCGGAGGTTCCCGGAAACACCCGTCATCATCATCATCATCATCATCATCACGGGGTGATCTCGGGGACTCCACGAAACTTCCGTAGTCACCGGGAGCACCGGGAGACTCTACGAAACAGGCATAGTCCCCCGGAGTACCGGGAGATTCCGCGAAACACTCGTCATCACCCGGAGGTCCCGCTAAGTCGATAGCGGTCTTCTCCGGTGTTCTCGATATCGGCGTGACAACGAGAGACAGAGGCTTCGTGGTCACCCCATCATTGCAGACTCGCCGTTTACAGTAAAAATACGTGAAAGCGCGCTTCCTTTGCTCGTACGTCATCATGCGGTTGTTGAAGGAGGTAATACCCCTGTTCACGGCCGTTGATGACGCTTTGTCCTGCATAACCCGGCGAAATATTTCCAAAGGGTCAACGAATTGTTTATTGACGCCTTTGCAACTATATTTTACCTCTCCGCTAATGTCGGATTTGGCTATGTAGGACTTAGAGCAAAGAGACACCATCTCCGTGCCAGAAAATTCTAACTTCATTAAGCCTAGGCACCTGCTGTCGAACTTCTCGTGCTTCCCGCAACATTGCCTGGGTAACCAGACGTCGTCTACGCCAACTTCCGGTCGATAATCGTCGCTACAGTGCGACATCAGCGAGCTATCGAACTGCTGGCGCAACGACGGCCTGACAATGTCCGGGAACGTGGAGGCGGACAGAGCCATATAAAGAGAGTCCGTGTCCATCTCGAGCAGTTCGAAATCCGCCCTATCTACGTATTTCAAGACGAAATCGTAGTAGTAGGCGAGCATGTGCAGCTTGGCGTATTGCAAAATAGAATACCCTAACTGAAGGGGCATGTCCATCGTAATCCTAGAGTTCGCGAACTCGCCCTCGAAATAGTCCTCGTCGAGTTCGCACATAGATTGAAATCTAGGATCGTTGACGGCCATGCACGCTTGTCTGAACCCTTGCAGGTATTTTACTTTGCGGAATTTCTCTTTGTTCAAAATTGTACCGCCAAATGCGCTGTTACCTAGCAACTTGCTGAGGGTTGCGAATACTTTCATGTCCGGATTCTGGTCGCCGTGGCGACGGGCGACGGTTACCTGCTCGCCAAAATCTCGGAAGCACCGCTTTTTGCTATACTCGACGACCTGATAGACTCTGGTAACTAGCAGGCCGTGCTGAACGTACCATTTGAGAAGCGGGGTAAGCAAGAGCAGTTTCTTGCCGGCCATAGCACCCACTAGCAAGGTGCGAGGCTTTTGGCTCAAGTTTTCTGCTCTAACGTATTCTTGCATTAACTCGCCTATATCCTCGAATGGTATTTCAGCCGTACAGAAAATGGGACTCATTTCTTGAAAGTATTC
The DNA here is from genome assembly GCA_040505915.1 of Sedimenticola sp. Classification (GTDB taxonomy): domain Bacteria; phylum Pseudomonadota; class Gammaproteobacteria; order Chromatiales; family Chromatiaceae; genus Vondammii. The sequence goes on from JBEVXV010001200.1 coordinate 2,770, forward strand.
GTACGGACTTAAGTTCGTGTCCGGTTTGTGGTCTACCACTACTTCGTCCCAACTGTCCGGAACGCGAATGTCAACCTCCACCATACCGAAAAGCGTGTCGTCTAAAACCGACTTTACGATCTGTTCGGCGGTGACGCAAGTAGGATAACTCCGGCAGAACGGCGGTAGCCGGCCGGTCACGAAACTTTTCATTTCGGTGTCGTATTTCAGGAGTTGGCGATAATCGCACTCCCAAATTACCTCTACCTCGAAACCTTGACCCCTAATGAAGGCCAATCTATCTTCCGTCCGTTTGCGCCTGGCTTCGCGGAGATCTTCGTCGGCCCGTGCTTTGCACTCGCAGCCGTGCCAGTAGTCCCCTAGAAACTCGTAGAGTTTACCGGAGACTTCGTCATGACCGTCCACGAGATACGGGCCGACTCGAAATTCGCGTCCGCTATTCATTTTATGTCGAATGCGGAGACCTTGGGACTCGTTCAGCCAGTCCATCCAGTCGAACATGGCGTAATAGCATCTGGCGTACGAGTCCGGTCTAAAATCTCGACATTCGGCACGCCTGATATAGCGACCCACGGGCATGTACTGGCAAATGGCGTGAAGATAGAGGCTGTTCGCGTCGTAACCGACGATGGAACGACAGGGGCGAGTTTGGTCTCCCCTTACGAACGTCTCGCCAACTCGTTGATGACGACAGAACACGATCGAAGGGCCGCCAATGAGGTTGGCTTTGAACGTGTCGTAAAGGTCGCTGTCTCCCTTATCAATTAGGGAAAACGAGGCTCCTTGTTCGACACCGCTCTGGTATAAGAGACGGCGAGCTATGCCGGGCACGGAGACGTTATCTTTGAAGACGTCCACGTTTTGTTTAAGGAAATACTGCTTGTATGCATCAATGGCTTGAACGAAAGGGCCTACGTCGAGTTTGGAGTAATACTCTAGCCAGTCTCTGAACGTAGACATCTTTCGCTCGCGCCATATCGCCACAAGTTCGGCGTATTTGGTGTCAATAGTAGACACGGGCTCCGTTTGTAAACCTAATATTTTGAGCGCTTCCGCCGAAGTTTTACCTTCCTCATTCGTTAATTTGCAGAAGCGCACGCGTTCTCTGCTCTCTAAAACGTTACACTGTTTTAGAGAAGAGAAGAACGTCTCTTTAGGCGGGAGAACAGTCTCGTTGAGTCGGTCTAAGGAATCGAAGTGTTGGTAAGGGAAGTAAGTCTTTCGCGAAGGAACGTTAAAAGTGACTAGAAAGTCGTCGTAAGAAACGCCTGGAGGGAGGTAGTTACACATGTCCAAAAATTTAAGATTTTCGCTAGCCAAGCAAATATAGTTGTTATTTTTCTTTACTACAAATTTGCGACCTTTCTGTTTGTGTAGACCCATATGGTAAGCCAATTTCGTTTTTAATAGACCTATGTCGTATTTACCGCTGTTGAAACCTATCACGGGGACCTGTCTGCAATACCGTTCAAAGTCCGTCCGTAAACGTCGTACTTGTTTCGTCATTAACGTCCGTACGTTGGCGTCTACCGTTACGTTACCGTCATCGTCGCTATCGTCGTCGTCAATTCTACGTCTGTTCCGCAGATGATGCATGGGCTGGACGTCACTGACGTCGGAGGGCGTGGATATCTGAGAGGCGGGAGAAGAAGCGCCGGACCTATCTGCCAAAGATGACACTGTGACGTCAGACATGACGTCATTGTCTGTCCAATCGTTATATTCGGCGCGAATCTCGTCGTTTTCGTCTAGATTTCTTAGGAATCTGCGGAACACATTCTCCCGTCCCATGGCGTTCAAGAATTCCTCGGACGGCGGCTCATACTCACCCGTTTCCCTAGCCTCCTCATTGTTATCGTCATCATCATCATCATCATCATCATCATCATTATGAACGTCGCCGCCGCCGTCCGAGAGTACGACGTCCTCGACAATACACCATTTGTTTTCTAACTCGTCTAACTCGCGAAAAACTGAAGCCCATCTTTCTCTAGTTAATTGCTCGCATTTGTCAGAAATACGGCCTAAATATTCTAGCATTTTAGTTATCAAATTATTTAAATCTTCTTCCAATATAAATTCCTCGTTTTGGAAGCCGTCAACGTTGCTACACATACAAACGCACACCGGCCGATGCAAATGAGTCCAAGTTCTATCGGACTCACCGGCATTGTCCGGTTGACATAGCATAGCTTCGAAGTCATATGTGACTACGTAAGGGTAGTTTTGCAGGGACTTGTCGACGCGAATATTAAATTCTTCTAGCCTATGGAATATAGTTCTAGGCAGTTTGTAATACCCACCGGGAAATTTAATTTTCGTTCTGTTTTCGCACGTTTTTCTGTGACTGTTGAAATTGCTTTTATGGTCGAAAAGTTTTAAACATAAAGAACACTGAAATTTACGGGCGTATGAAGCGAAATTGGTGATATAAGATAAATGATTTTCGTACAAATTTAAATTTAAAATTTTAGATTTGAAAATCTGCCTAGATTCATATAGAACCCGAACGGATTTATCGGCAGCCAGAGCGTAGACGTTGACATTAATTTCGAAACATTTTTCTAAATCAGGCAGGTTGACCAACGTCACTTCCGTCGTTTTCATTTTTTCTTTTTCCACAAACAAAATCCATTTAGCGTACAATTCTTTAGTAAGTGTTTCTACGTATTCCGTTCTTCGCGAATGAAATGCCAAAGATCTGAAAAAACATAAATCCCTGTCGTATACTTCGCCCGTGTTCGGATTTTTTAGTAAATTCTTTAGACTTTTACTGTTTACAATGTAGCCGGGCAAAGTCGTTTCAGCGGCGCCCAACGGAAATGACGTTCGGTAAATCCTGAATACTACGTTCGTTATAAATACGGGCCTGTATTTTGTATTCGGTCTTTGTTTCAAAATATGATCAATTATACTTAGAGTTTGTAATTTCAATTTCAATTTATTCAGGTCCGCTCTGTTGGATATCAACACGGGAGAATCCAGAGCGCTTTCGTTATGATGAGGGACGTAAAACCTGTACTCTCCCGTGTCAATTTCCTGTAACATGACACCAAAAGATAAATTTATTTTAAATGCGCGCTGGCTGTCCGCGTAAATCTCTTCGAGTTGGTCCGCAAGTTGGTCGAGCGTGAAATCGTTTGATATTGGAAAATTATACCTCGTTTCTACTGTTCCTTTACTCTTCTTTTGTTTCAATATTATGTGGCGGTGTTGGTCGTATACGCGTTTCATTTTCTCGTCGGTCTGGCCGTCCGGTCTCTGCCAAGGTTCGTCATCATCCGACCCCCAAGGCGGTGATTGCCAGGTATCTGGGTTCCCACCGCCTTGTTCGTGTGCAAACATTCTGTGGTCGTACCACTGGGACCGGTTGATGAAAGAACGTTGGCAGTGCCGGCACGACCAGGCTCGGTCCGTCTTCGGTTTCTTACTCGGGGAAGGACCTTCGCCCTCCCCATCAACATTATTAGTGGGGCTGCCATTCGATTCCGGCGACATGCCTAATTTATCGCAAATTGTAAAATGTATGCGTAGGATGTCGACGGAATCGAAATGGCAGCCGCATCCCCGACACGTAAACGTTTCCACCGTTTTTGCGCCGGTGCATCTTTGTTCGTGCCGGCGTCTGTTATTGTAAGACGAAAACGAACGCCGGCACTTCCCACACGCAGTGGATTTGTTAAGGCCCTTGCATATTTGTTCGTGTTTGTCTTTGTTCCATTTACTGGCAAGGGCCTTCTGACATTTGGCGCAGCTGTACTTGTTCCTCTCGGCTGCGCCGACGTCGTCACCGCGTGTGTCCCTGAAAACGAGGGAAAACAAAAGGCAATCCTTTAACTACTACTACTACTACTACTACTACTACTACTACTACTAATAATAATAATAATAATAATATTTATTATTTTTATACCTATTTAGAGTGGGGTCTTGGGAGGCTTTAACTATACTACTTGCAGTTGCTTCATATTTTAATCAGAGTTGTGAGGGTCAATAACGCATTTTCGATACTAACCTATTGTCTCCTCTAGCTCCGTCCTCCGGTGAAGAAGCCGGGGCGAGTGATCTGAAAAACGGACAAAAGACGTACATGTAATTTAAATAACACACATGTATCCTGGCTGTAATTTAAAGTTAAAGTAAACTTTGGTTATAATTCCCCTTACAACTTTGCGTAAATGAAAAAACAAAAACAAATTTTTACTTACGATGTAATGTAATGTAATGTAATGTGGGTGGAGTAAGAATGTTTTTGTTGTTTTCATTATTCGACCACTAACGCCGCTTACGATTAAATGAGAAAGTGGGTTATGGTAAGTATTTTCAAAATACATACCCGTCATCTCGAGCGACCCTCGTACACCCGGCTCTCCCACTCCGCACGCCACTGGTTGAGGGGGTTGGATGGGTAGGGGAAACGTGTTCCAGAGCGTCGGCTCTGAAAAGTAATGTTGGTTGTACAGTACACACGCCCGTACTACAAATATTAGACAGGAGTTGCGAAATCATGTAACATGTGTGACATTTAGCTACACATAATGGTTGCGAGATTATTATTTGTTTCAGGTTGCCAAACGTGGTGCACATATATTATACCCCCCGATCATACCCAGTCGCGAACTACACGTACGGGTACGGGTTTTCAAACGACATCACAAAACGATGACGTAGTAAAGATTGTTTTAAAGAAATTATATGACTGTTGACAAGTGTTAGGCAAGTATAAATGTACATCGCATGGTAGGTCTAAACGGTCAACGACTGCAGTCTAACATTTTTAATTGTCTAAAAGGAATAAAACCATTATTAACAATTTACAATTTAATATGTATACAAGAAATATATGCTTACAAGAGGGCTGCAGTGATGGCATTGCTGCCGGCCGCCCTGGCATTCGGTGTATGGGCACGGGTTCTGAAAAAAAGTATTTGTTGTTATCTCACGTACCGTACGTTTTGTTTCGTAAGTTTAATTATCTTCTTGTGTGTTGCCTTTATTTTTATTTTTTTAAATTGACGATCGTGTCTTGTGATGCTAGGTATCGTTCACTACTGGCCGTGGAGTGTGCTCGGTGTGCTGTTGAGGACTATCTCCATTCACTGCTGTTCGTGTGTCCTATTTGTATGCTAGGTAGCGTCTAAGACATATTTGACGCAGTCATTGAGGTAGACGAACAATCACAGACAAGAATTCCGCGGAATCAAATGTCTCGCCTTGTTCTGCCTTGACCTTGACCCCTGGGCCCCTTAGAAAAAAGCGACAGTTCTATATT
>JBEVXV010001201.1:0-6365 GCA_040505915.1 Sedimenticola sp.
ATTAGCGATGCGAGAATCATCATGCTTGCGTTCGTGAAACCTTTGACTCGATATCTATGCATGTGCGAAGTTTCGTTAAAATATTCCATATGGTATTGGACTTATGCTCCGAACACGAAAGTGTCTGCGGCGGACGCGGCGGTGTGACGACGTCAAATCCAATATATCCCCCGACGACTTTCGTCCGGGGGATACAATTACAGATAGTCATACATTTAAGTTTCATAAACAATTGTTCTTAGGTTTATACAGATGGAAATACATATATATGAAACTAGTGTTTGCCTAATATTTCTACTTTCTCTGGCATGTGTTTTGAATATCTTGTTGTACTCTACTGCCTGTGACTGTATGTTTCACCTATGTAATTACAGATCATCACAGTTCGTACCTTTTAAGTTTCCTCAAAATCTGTTCATAGGATTTTGAGATGGCGATATATATATACCGAACTAGTGTCACTGTTTGCCAAATATTTATACCATCTGTGATTTGAGCTGTGATTATTTTGCTGTAACCTACTGCCTGTGATTGCATATTGCAATTATGTTCTTACAGATAGTTGTCCCTGTAAGTTTTTGTCAAAATACGTTCAAAGCGTTTCGGGATCTGTTCATACATCAAAATCTGTTCATAGTATTTCAGGATGGCGATATCTATGGAACTAAATTGGAACAAATCAGCATGTATTGTCGACATATCATGAGATGACACTTTCTGATTATGTTGGTATGGGGACAGCTCTAAGGTTACACAGCATCCCAGCTCGAGTTGTCTGATTATATAATGAAACGTTCACTGTTTACCATAGGCGTCAAAACAAAATAACAACAATGATGGTCTCTCATTTCAGGGTACAAAGCCAGGTGGTAGAGGTCATTGACAGTGATGATGAAGAACTAGAACAAGCAATACAAGCCAGTTTGCTGGAACATTTCCATGAACCGTAAGAATTTTATTACCTCGTACAACATGGATGTGTAGATATAACAAACTATTTATGTGTGAGCAGAAATCGAAAAGAAATGATTATGTGTATTCCATATGGAAAAATATTGGTTTCAGAATACTGATATGGATGGTGGACAATATCAGCATCACTAATGTGAAAAGGGAAACTTAAATTTGTTTACTTTCAATGAATACTTAAAATGATAATTTGCGTGTGCAAGATAAAAATGAAAATGTAGACCCAGAAATGTATTGCAATGCATCATTAAAAGTAACTTTTATGAACCTGTGAGTGACAGTCAGGGGGAATTATGTTTTTCATCTGTCCGTCTCTCTGTCCATCAAGCTTTGCATTAAAGCTTTCATGTATATATATCTCGGCTAATGCTTCATCACTTGACTAGAAACTTCACATGCACATATATATATGCAAATGTTCTTGGCACTGCTGCATTTTGATCAAAGTAAATGAAGTACACACATCTTGTTTTACTGATGTGGTACATGAGCAAGCTCACAATTTTTTTATTAAACCTACATTTACCAGAACAATAACTGTATACTCGATAATTTATTGCAGGACTCCTGTGGCAGAAAATTGCTCGTTGCATGACATTTTGACAGAGCTGTATAGCAGTTGGGTTTCAAACAGTAGACAGACAGTTATTGTTTCTAGACGAAATGTACTGCAGTCTGCTTTCCGGGCCATGGAAAGAAATTCCTTTCTGTTAAATGGAAAAATCTTCGTGAAATTCAGCGGTGAAATCGGAGAAGACTATGGAGGACCAAGACGTGAATTTTTCAGGTAATATATATTATGGTGCCATTATTGAGTGTAACATTGTGGATTGTCAAGGAAGATAATGTTCCAGAGGGGTGACAGTCTACAATGTTACCATTCATTGTAGTCATTATTACAAAAAACTCATTGGTAAGCTAGTGAATGAAAACTCATATCTACCACATATATAGTTATTTCCTGATGATGGTGTTGCCTGTTTTACCGGTTTTGGTAAGTGATTCGGTATTTCAGTGTGGACAAATTACAAAGCATTTGCAATGATGATACTAGTCTGTCGTCTGCTTGATGGATAATCGATAAACACTCGAGTAGGCTTCAGATATTTCCATTTATAAGCAAGCTTGAGTAGTTTTTTGCTAGAGTGTAATGTTCATAATATCACTCTCTAAATTTAACAGCTCAAGTGCAATCTGTGGTACATGGCAGAAACTGTTAAACCACATGATGGCAAATGAACTAATCCGGGGCATATAATTTGCTACGAGCTATAATATACTCGGCCTACATGTACATAGATTTATGAATTTCTGGGAAAGCTCCTTTTGAAGTAGTATGTCATAAAACATGCACAATGTAACGAGTTTACAACAAACATAAGATGGTAGAATTCTGGCAACATGCTTATTATTTAACCCTTTCAACAATGTTCATCAGATGAGCCTGCTCATACGAGCCGTCTCATCAGGATCTGCAGTGTTTTTAAGAAAACAGAAATTTAAGAAAACAGAATCACCCACTGTTTTAATGGACTGGTCAGAGTTTGATTTTATGGCAAATTGATTGGTCTAAATATGTGAGAATGGGAGGTTCGACGCCAGATATATAGGGGTGAAATGGTTAGTTTAAACTGTATTTTATTTTTCCGGAGTATTTACATGCAACATTTACATACAAAATGGAAAACAGGATTAGAAAACAAGCTTGGGAGCTTATGTGAATTCTTCTGAAATGGTTAATATATAGTATTGCAAACTCTCAAATTAGATGTGTAAAATCCTCCACATGTGTGTCATCATTTTACGATTGGATTGCCAAAGTCCTATTAGTGGTATATATTTCTTCATACAGTCAAACCTGTTTTAAAGACCACCACTGAATAACAACCTCCTGGCTGTAACAACCACGTTTGCCATTTCCCAATGTCACAATAGCGACACAAATGACCCTGTGAATAAAGACCACCTGTGAACAATGGCCAGTTTTATTCCTTCCCAAGGGTGGTCTGTATACACATGTTTGACTGTATATATTTTCAGACTAGCATTGGATGAGTTGCTGGACTCACACATATTTGGCGGAACAGAGTCAAAATACTTCAATCATGATGTTGATCTGCTTGAGAAGGGTCGATTCAGACTTGCAGGAAGACTCATTGCACTGTCATTTATTCATGATGGACCTAGCCCACACTTTATTGATCCCGCTTTGTATGACCTTATGGTGACAGGAGAAGCTGATCTGACATCGTTTAATGAAAAAACACTTCCAACAGATGTGCAGGATATACTGAAGCAGGTATTTGGCATGTAAACCTTTTTTTAGAAGTGTTGTACATTGACAGGTGTGATGAAATATGCATTATTTTAAAACGACAGAAAAACAAAGTCCTTAAGCAGATTATTTTAATATATTCCTTCCAGAAAAATACTGTATATACAGCAGACATAAATTCAGTATGTAAAGTTCTTTCGTTTAAAATGTGGGTAGACATATATTTCTGTTTTGAGCTTTGTGCAGGCTTCTGTCAAATTTGTATGCCCCACCACAATAGTGGAGGGGGCATTTAGTGTTACCCTTGTCCGTCCGTGCCGTTCGTCCTTCTGTCCGTCCGTCACCAACCTTATAACTCGTAAAACTTTTAAACCGTAGTAGGTAGAGACCTGAAACATGGTATGTAGCTTTTCTTATTTTGATTTTTGATTCGACCCACAGTCATGGATTATCTTCCCCTTTTTGACTTAGAATTTGACAATTTTGACTTAGCATTTACGTTACTATCAAGGCTGCCAGCAAGGGGATTAGCTTGGTGCTAACGAGCACTTCTTGTTAGTGCTTGAATCTGTCCTCCAATAAGCCAAAAACAAATAAATAATAAAGTGGCTAATAACAATTGGATAGTACAGATCATATTAACTCTTTGCATGCTAGGAAAAATAATGCAGCAGATGACAATACAGTAATATTGTTTCCTTATTGCTCTTTGAAAAGTATGAAAATATGTCTTGGAATTTCATTAGAATTGCATCGATATGATGCAATTCTAATGAAATCCCATGACATATTTGGAGGTTAATATTTTAACCGCTAGTGTGCAAAGGATTAATAACAATGTATACCCTGAACATAGTGTGCTGATGTGCAGGCTGATTTGTGGGCCTACACGTGTTTCAAACTGAATAAGCCTTGTTTTACTAATGTCATAGTCTTCTAACTTATCATTTCAGTTGACTGACATCGACAGTGTTGAAGCAACGAACAACTTTATACGTGTCCACGGCGACTGGTTTGTGGAAAATGGTTTCAACAACATTTGGGGATTTAGAAATGAAGACAAGGAGATAGTCTATTCCCAGATAATCAAACAGATAGTTTACTACAGGTAAAGTCTTTTCATTTGCTGCAATTCATACTTCAGTGCATTTATATTGATGGGGAAAACAAATTAAATTTGGGCTTCGTCACCACAACGTTGCTAAAAATTGATTGTCTGTTTGATTTTGGACATTAACTTTAGTTTGGTGTGCCCGATATTCATGGTATATTTATATTGGGAGAGACACCTACCAAGTGCAAGCTTCACCCCAAGGTCAAGATCACTGTTGGTGAAAATATTCTTATCCTCCGAGTCTGATTTGTTTCTGGACAATAACTTCCATCAATATTTCACAAGTACAGTTATACTGATCGTGTGTAAAGGCCTGAAAGTTGGCATTTTTTAACTCCAATATCAAGGAGCCTTTTTGCCAAGTATAGATTATCATTCTCAATTTGTTGCTGGGAATTATCCCCTCGCATAGCAAAAAAGGGATATAGTGTTAGTTCATGTCCGTCCATCCATCTGTGCATCCATAACACTCGTTATCGCAACAACATTTCCAAGGTCATGGGTCACTGGGTGACATTTAGCAAATGCGTTTAACTCAAAATCTTTGGAACTGCTTGATGGATTTCAATAATACTTCTGAACAGTATACCTGAACATAATAGACATATATATACTGGAAGTTCTAATGCCCAATATCACGGATCGGACTTACTATCAAGGCCCAGAAGGGGATTAGCATAGTGTTAACAGTGCGCCTCTTGTTATCTTTAGGTTGGAATGCCAGATCTTAATGATAGTTTACCAGTTCATTTATATGGATTTAGGCAATGCGCCTTTCAAAGGTTGCCATTGCTAAAAAATATTTCGCAATAGTGGCAGTTTGTTTTGGTTTACAAACAATTGTCTATTTCACAGGAAGTAAGTAAGTAAATTAAGTAAGTAAGTAATGACTTTACAGAGAAAGCTCAGTTCAAAGGTATGCACCAATCTTCCCTGAGGTCCTCTATCTATATCTAAGTACATGAACACATAGTACAATCTATTTACAAGGACATGTTTATGGCAATGTTGTAACTCACAGAATATAATTATATACACATACATGATAAAATTAAAGAACATGGAATACTGTACTTAAATGTAGTTTCATGTAATTCAGTCAGAAAACAGTAAGTAGACCCTGTTTAAGTGTTAAATATCATGTAGTAAATTACAACAGGAATTTTATTACATGTAGATATTCTGTTTATATTCGCTAACAATAATTATACACCCGCAACAAGTTGTTGGGGGGGGGGGGTATACTGGAGTCAGGTTGTCCGTCAGTCTGTCTGTCCGTCCGTCACAAAACTTAACATGGGGTTAATCTCTTATAATTTCTGTTTCCCTGCATTAGTCCTTCTCATATTTCACTGATGCATTTGTATGGCAATAAAGCTTCATCATGCGATAAACTTATGCCACTGCTGCTGCTGGGGTCAAGGTCACGGACTTAGAAAAGTAGGTCAAATAAAAACTTAACGCCAGGGTAATTGCTCATAATTTATGTTTCCTTGCATCAATCCATTTCATATTTCACTGGTGCATTTGTATGGCAATAAAGCTTCATCCTGCGATAAACCTATGCCGCTGCTGGGGTCAAGGACTTAGAAAAGTAGGTCATGGCCCAAGCGAGGGGTATTCCGTAAGCCCTCGCTTACTGACAAATCTAGTTTGATATGTAACAAATGTATTTCGATCCTTTTTTGACAAACTTCCTACAAACTATACTTCTTTGCTTGGGATATACATTTTCGAAATTTGCAAGGGCTTAACCTGTGTGTGTATATATAACTTAAAGTGAGAGCTCTTAGTTAGAATTGTAGCACCGAGTGAATTTATTATTCTAATAAGAACCGAGACATAGTCGCCCCATCACACGGCTCGTGGTTGGGGTAAGTCTGCAAGTTGGTATTGTGGTGGGTGCATGCAAATCAGCAAGTCCCTTTGGTTTGTGTCTAGAGCCCCCCCCCCCCGCCGCCCCCACCCAACACACCCCTCGAGTGTCGGGTAAGTCAGCAAGCTCCT
>JBEVXV010001201.1:6375-6895 GCA_040505915.1 Sedimenticola sp.
TTGTCCGTATCGAGAGGGCACCAACACACCCATCAGGTAGTTGAGGCAAGTCTACAAGTTCCGATGGTTTCTCTGTATCGAAAGCACCCCAACACACGGCTTAGGTGGGTGTGGTAAGTCTGCAAGTTCCTGTGGTTTTAGAATATTGCAACGCTTGACATGCCATATTATAGTGCCGACAACTTGATTTGACAAAAATATATGTTATGACAACTAATTATAACCGTCTCGTCAATTGATACGGTTCCAATTGTGTTCACAATATATACTTTTGTGTAGTTTTCGTTTCCACTTATCAGTTAATGCAGAAAGTACGGAAACTTGTCATGCCCGCATGGCCATGGTCTTAGTAGGCCATGGTCTTGGTTAGTAAGAGCACACTTCCTGTAATAAGAACACGGTTATTGTGCATAGCCCCATTCAAATTTAACCCCGCCCACCTCGCCAGCTTCAGTTATGGAAAATATACCACATGCGTATATAACATTAAAGGTCTTCGGGCTATGATACAATGAAATAT
>JBEVXV010001202.1:0-15273 GCA_040505915.1 Sedimenticola sp.
CCCGAGTCATGGACTGCTGCCCGTAAGGGTAGCGGCTAAGCGTTGACAGGGGAACATGCAGGCTCAGTATTGAGCTCCGAAATCACCATTGTAGAAGCCGACCTCGTTGGGTGGTCGGGAAGGCAACAGAGTGGTGTGCGCTATCACAAGCGCACTGCTAATCTGCCGGAGTCAGAGATCGGGTGCATGTATGAATGAATGTATGAATGTCTGATGTCGGAACTTGGGAGATCCTGAATCTGACCATGGAGTTGTGCCTACAGGGAAAGCGAACAGCATAATCCTGTAGTACAAGGGTTCAGGAAGTCGGACGAGACCATAATAGTGATGAAGCCAGCGAACAAAGTGAAGCAAAGCAACACAGCGGAGCTGGTGGAGCGAAGGATCTCGACAGAGAGGAATTCGTACACCCCCCCCCTGAGGCTGAGACGCAGAGCTTGGCGGAAACAGATGAGGGGTTGGCACGGATACGTGCAGCAGCACGCAAGGATGGGACATTGCGGTTTAACAACCTCCAGCATCACATCACAGTTGAGTGCCTCTGGAAAGCCTATGATGGCCTAAAGAAGCGGGCAACTGCCGGTGTGGATGGAGTGACGTGGCATCAATATGGAGAGAATCTACTCCCTAACCTCACTGAACTGCACAAGTGCATCCAAACGGATCGCTACCGAGTATTTCCTTATGGGTTACGCTTTAATCTTCTCAATGCCTGCTCCGGTGTAAGTTCGACCACTTCTATAAGTGCATCTTGGGTACGTTGGCGGAGGCTAAGCTTACCACTGCCATTTTCCCAGTTGGCCACCGTTGGTGGGCTTACGCCAACCAGTGTTGCAAATTGGGATGCGTTCATCTTAAATCGTTTGCGTAGTCTGGTGACTGCCGCTGCTGTTGGAGTAAATGCTTTTCCCTTTTTCTTCACGGCAACCGTCTTTTTTACGACCTTTTTCTTGACGCTCTTACCCCTTATTTTTGTGATGGATTTTCGGCTGGGTTTTAGCGGCTCCTCCATGTCCACGCCAAACACGTCGGAAAGATCCGCCTCGGCCAGTCGCCGCCGCTTTCCTTTGCCTGTCGTAGCGGTCTGTATATCCAGCTCGGCTGAGATCAGCTCTTCATGATCTACGTTGCGCAGTAGAAAAAGTAGTTCCGGCTGATGATCCAGTCTGGCACCAACGCCGTACAGTACGGCGGCGATATGTTTACACATATCGGCCCAGTCCGGGCAGTCGCAGTTGAGTGTTATCTCGCTGGGTTTGGGGAATAGACCCTTGTTCTGGTTGGTCATGATCTCCATGGTGTTGTCGGAGAAGCGTCCCTGCAAGAGTTCTAACATGGAGCCAATCTGGCCCGTGCACTGTTTACGTAAGTTTTTCCATTTGTTTGCAGAGAGCGGGGTGATGCTGATATTGATTCTATAGAGCGCCGAACCGCTGACGATGGCCTCAATTTTCCCCTTTGAGATGGCCAGATGACAAACCGAGCCGTTCCGAACATAGGTTCGCCCCCTGGGTAGGCGATTCTCATAATCACTGAATTTTTCCAGATGATTGCACCAGGCTTCACCCCAGAATGTACGGGCGATCTTCCGCCCCTGGACCTCAACAGGTTCAATCTTCATCCCCTTCTTGAGCAGCTTTTTCATCTCTCTGGCTGCTTTGGCGCGCCGTTTTGCCACCGGCACGTAGGGTGCCCATCCGCGATAACTCATTCTGTTTTTCCTGTCAGGCTCGCGCCTTTTCAATATCGAGTGATACTAGCTTAAGCAGTGCCTTGTCATCCATCTCTGTAAGCAGTGTGTTGGCGCCACCCTCCAATAGATCATTGGCGAGGGCTGTTTTTTCGTTGATCAGGGCATCTATCTTCTCTTCCACCGTTCCCTGGCAGATAAATTTGTGGACCAGTACGTTTTTTTTCTGACCGATGCGAAAGGCGCGATCTGTGGCCTGATTTTCTACCGCAGGGTTCCACCAGCGGTCAAAGTGGATGACATGGGATGCCTGTGTCAAGTTGAGGCCGGTGCCTCCCGCCTTGAGCGAGAGGATGAAGAAGGGTGGTCCCTCTTCATCCTGGAACTGTTCAACCAGTTTTTGCCGCTGCTTAACAGCAGTGCCTCCATGCAGTACCAGACCAGATCGACCAAACTGCTGGGCCAGAAAGTTTGCCAGTGGTGATGTCATTTTACGGAACTGGGTAAATACCAGCAGCTTCTCCTGGCGTGAGGCAATCTCCTCACACAGTTCGGCCAGGCGCTGAAATTTCCCACTCTTTTTTGGATCATACTCACCGTCCCCCAGCAGTTGTGATGGATGATTACAGATCTGCTTGAAGCGCATTAGGTAGGTAAGCACCAGCCCCCGGCGTTTTATGCCGTCAAGGTTCTCAATGGCTTTCGCCATCTGTTTAACGGTCTGCTGATATTGCACCGCCTGGACTCTGCTCAGACTACAGTAGGCGGGTACTTCGGTCTTCTCCGGCAGGTCGCTGATGATGGATCGGTCGGTCTTGAGGCGGCGCAGGATGTAGGGGGTTACCAGATTGCGTAGTGGTGCATATTGATCGCTCTCCCGCGCTGAGAGTGATTTTACAAACCCCTTGAATTGCCTGGCAGATCCCAGCAGGCCGGGATTCAGAAAGTCGAACAGCGACCAGAGATCCGACAGCCGGTTTTCTACCGGCGTGCCGGTCAGGGCGATGCGGGATAGGGCATTGAGCGTCTTTACTGCCTTGCTCTGCCTGGAGGTTGGGTTCTTGATCGCCTGGGCCTCATCCAGCACTAGCAGTCGCCACGCCTGCTCTTGCAGCCACTGCTGACGCATCAGCGTGCCATAGGTGGTCAGTACTATATCGATATTCTGCAGGGCGGCACTTTCTCCCGCCATGGCATCCCTCTCTTTTTTGTTTAACTGAGAGCTATGGATGAACAGGCAGCGAAGTGAGGGTGCAAAATGCTCAAGCTCCGCTTTCCAGTTGCCAAGCAACGATGTAGGCAGCACCAGCAGAGAGGGGCGGTGATATGGCTTCTTTTTCAGTGCCAGCAGCAGCGAGATGACCTGCATGGTTTTCCCCAGCCCCATATCGTCCGCCAGACATGCGCCCAAGCCCAGTTGGGAGAGCAGCCACAACCAGTTCACCCCCTCCTGTTGATAGGGTCGAAGGGTCGCTTTGAGTGCTTTACCCGGATTGATGGTCTTTATCTGGTCGGGTGAGCGTAACGCCTCCAGTTCTGATGCTAACCATTTCCCCGGTTGAACAAAGGACCACTCCCGGCTCTCTTCCAAGGCATCATCTTTTAGATCGACAGGCGCACCTGCAAGCAGCCGCATGCCTTCAGCAAAGGTGAGACCTCCATTTTCCGTCTCTGTTTCCACCATTTTCCAGTGGGCCAGGGCTTCGTTCAGTTTCTGCTGGTCCACCTCAATCCATTGCCCCTTCATAAAAACGAGACCATCACCCGCCGCCATCAGCTTTTTCAGCTCGGCCTTGCTCAACGGATCACTCCCCAGCGCAATATGCAGCTTGAAATCCAGCAGTGAATCGGCATTGAAATTCTTACTCTTTCTCTCGCCAATGGTGATGCTGGCTCGCGGTCTGCTCCGCTTTTTCCACCAGTCGGGCAAGCGAACTACCACGCCGCACTGCTCGAATGCGGGTGCGTCCTTAAGAAACTCATAGGCCTCGCCGGGTGTCCAGGCCAGGGGATGATAGATGTCGCCGCTATCCACCAGGTCATTGATTATGGGGCTGGACTTAGCGGCAAGCTGAACGGGTGAAAGCAGGCGGATCAACGCCTTTTTGTTTCTTGCCCCGGCATACTCCTGCAAGGCGCGGCTGAGAGGTTGGTGGCGAATACGTCCCTGCTCTGAGAGTTCGGGAGCATAGGTCGCCATGAAGGCAAAGGGGTAGTCCGTGTCATTTTTGTTTTCCGCCAGATGAAAGCAGACACGGCCTACCTGATGCCACTGCGGCGCTCTCTTGGCAAGGAGCGCATCAAGCCCGCCGACACTCTGTATCTGTTCACATACCCAGTGATCGAGCAGAGAGCGGATCTTATGTAGTGCCGGAGCTGAGAGATACTCGGCCCCGCGCATCGGTGGTGCACTCAGGAGCAGCGGCAGGGTTTCGGTGGCCGTGAACGGCTCGATAGGATCAGGCTGTTGTGGATCCGACGGTGCCAGCAGACAGCGTTCACTCAGATATTTGCAGGAAAAATTGCGCCAATATTGTAAGGAAGGGGTGAGGTCGGCACTGTTATTTCTGGCCGCCAGGGTGAACAAACCTTCGCCCACACTGCGTGCAAATGCCTTGCCGATGGGGGCGATGTGAGTTGCATCGTCTGCCGTGTCGTCTGCGTCTGAAGAGAAGCAGTGCAGATGCCCTGAAGGTAGCAGGCCCAAGTCAAAAGTACTCACTCGCGCACCTCTGGCACAACAGAAATCTCATTATATTTGTCGACCCATGACGGGCGTGTCATGTCAGACTCGTCCCGGACTTTTTTAAACCAGTCAAGCTCTACCTTCAGTTTGTCAATCTCGCTGTACAGCATCTCAGGTTCACAGTGTGCTGCGACTGGCTTGGGGCCTCGCTTGTCCTTAAATAGGCTCTTGGCCTGCTCCTGGATAGCCTTCTTCCACTGCCCAACCTGCACTGGATGAACTCCAGATTCCTGCCCAATCTTGTTGATCATCTTCATGCCCCGTAATGCTTCAAGACCAATCTTCGCCTTGAACTCCGAGTTGTGGACCTTGCGCTTCTTTTTTTCGCGCATTTTCTTCTCATTCCTCATGGCAGTGTGTATCTTAAACTACTGTCTTGAATTCGGGGTCCACTATATCTCGGACAGGCTCTTAGCCAATCCTCGATCTTGAACGCCATCTCAGGCGAGATGCCAGCCCTTTCATTGATTACCCTGGACAGTGCAACTCGGGTAACGCCGAGCTGTTTAGCCGCTTCGGTAATTGTAATCTCTATCGCAGGTACTATATCTTCGCACAGAATAGCCCCTGGATGTGGGGGGCTTTGACTCAATCACTGAGAGTATTGATTTCGCTTTAATCTTTCCGGTGTAAGTTCGACCACTTTTTTCATTGCGTCCAGGGTACGTTGGCGGAGATTCAGCTTACCACTGCCGCTTTCCCAGTTGACCGTCGTTGCTGGGCTTATACCAACCCGCGTTGCAAATTGGGATGCGTTCATCTTAAAGCGTTTGCGTAGTTTGATGACTGCTGTTGTTGTTGGAAAAGATGCTTTAGCCGGATGAACCTCAATTATTATCGTGCAGAGCTAAGAATCATTGCAAAACGATAAAAAATCACCTTACCCGCAGCGGCATCCGAGAGAATAGCGTAATAGCGTAATAGCGTAATAGCGTAATAGCGTAATAGCGTAATAGCGTAATAGCGTAATAGCGTAATAGCGTAATAGCGTAATAGCGTCATAGCGTCATAGCGTTTTGGCGTTTTGGTGCTACACTTTATATCAGGAGGGAGTTTATATGAGTGATTTATCAAAAAGATCAACGGTTTACTTCGAGTCTGAGGTTCACCAAGCTTTGCGCATGAAGGCTGCGACCTCCCATCGATCACTTTCTGAAGTTGTAAATGAGGCGGTACGTATTGCTCTTAGGGAGGATCAAGAAGATTTATGTGCTTGTGAAGAGCGAGCACATGAACCCAATTTGAGCTATGAAAATATCCTGAGTGACCTTAAAGCGAATGGAAAGTTATAAAATAGTATTTAAAAATTCGGTGGTTGAAGATCTTCTTGACCTACCCAGTAGGGAAATTAAGTGGATATTGGGACGGATCGGTTCACTGGCAGAGAAAGCCAGAGCAGAAGGCTGTATAAGGATTTCTGAGCAAGAGCGCTACCGAGTAAGGCAAGGGGTTTACCGAATAGTTTATGAAATTAAGGATTCTGAATTTATTGTAATTGTTATCAAGGTTGCAGGTCGTGTTCGGACTGTTGAATCGCTAGACAAAGCTGATTTTAGTTAATTACCAGGCCCTGTTTTTTTCAGCAGAAGTGACAATTGGTTTACCTAGTTAGTTAAAGGGGATTAGTGGCTGAAAAGAGAAGGGGTATTTACTTGTTCTACATAGATTCAGTTTTATAGTGCTAAGCATCATAACCTATCAGTAAGAGAGCTACATTATACGATCAGAGAACATGTAAAGATAAAAGGGGCTTTAAATGTGAGTCTTAGACTCAGTATATTTGCAATTGATGAAAGTAATTACGCATAGTTTTATCGTTTTCGGGAGAATGACAATGATTTACCCTATACATGGTAATTCCCCAATAATTTATGAATAAACTATTTAGGAAATAGGCATATTTGCCGATAAAGTAGTCAGATATTTAGGAAAGAGTGATGCCAGCAAAAGAGACTGAGTGCACTGAACGCGAAGCAGGGAAGTTGGAGCTGTTGTCGAAGACGTCCAGCTGGATGAAGTTGATGTTCATCACCCCAAAATTTGGTGCAGATGCTTTGATACTGATCGTGGCCTCTATCGCTATAAACCTTCTCGCACTCGCACTTCCAATCGCATTGATGCAGGTCTACGACAGAATTATTCCAAACTCTAGTTTGGGTACATTGTCATGGCTCATGATTGGTGTGAGCACCGCGATCATACTTGAAACTGTAGTTAAAATATTAAGAAGTTTCAATAGCAACTGGTTGTCAGCGCGTATGGAGCACATTCTGAATACTGAAGCTATCAAGTATTTCTTGTCAGCAAGGCTGGACAAGTTTGAGAAGGATAAATCAGGTGTTCATTTTGAGCGATTTAATTCAATAAATATCATACGGTCATATTTTTCTGGACAGATACTGCTTATATTGCTTGATGTGCCATTCGCGATACTTTTCCTCTATATGCTCTACTATATCGGAGGGATGTTGCTCCTTCTGCCTCTCTTTTTAATGGCTATATTTATAACAATTATTATGGTAGCAAAGAGAAAGTTTGAAAAATATAATGAAGAAAATGTTGACCTTGAAAAGGAGAATTTCGATTTTATCCTCGAATCACTAGGTGGTATCCATACAGTTAAATCCATGAATATGGAAGATAAAATTCATCGGAAGTTCGAAAATATTCAAGCACGAACATGTTCATCAAGCCTCAATGCGAATAGATGGAAATCAGCCCCCAGTAATAGTTCACAGTTTATTATTCAGTTGAATATGCTTGGAATAATATTTTTTGGGGCAGACCTTGTGATTAATGGAGTAATGACTATTGGTGCACTAACAGCCTGCACAATGCTAGCATCCCGTGGAATACAGCCTGTAATAAAACTTGCGGGATCATGGTTGAGGTTTTCTGAAGTGACTATTGCCCAAAAACAGCTGGAAAAAATAATAGATTTAAAGGATAGAAATGATGTTGATGAAGTGTCAGTAGTAAATGATATAGAAGGAGCAGTTATTTTTGATAATGTCTGCTATGCAGATCCAGAGCGTGGCATTATTATAAATGATTTCAATGAGAATATTCATGCGGGTGAGTTTATTGGAGTCACAGGAGATAATAATGAACATACAACCGCTTTGATGCTTTTGATATGTGGAATGTATAACCCATCATCTGGAAATATATTTATTGATGAATACATGGTCTCAAAAATGAATCATTCGCACTTTAATGGCAAGGTCGAATATTTATCTAAAACGGGACGTGTTTTCAACGGTACAATTTTAGATAATATCTCTCTTTTCGATGAAAATAAACACGATGCTGCTCTGGATACAGCATCACTGCTAGAGCTTGATAAGTTTGTTGCAGAGCTGCCCCATGGTTATGAGTCGCTGGTAGATCAGCGATCTAATGACTCCTTACCACTGGGTCTTATTCAGCGAACCTGTATAGCGAGGGCTTTGACTACATGCCCAAGGGTTTTGGTTATAGATAGAACGTTGAACAGCTTAGATGATGAAAGTTTTGAATTGGTACTGGAGATACTTGAAACGATAAGGGGAAGATGTACCGTTTTTCTTGTCGCTGACTATGGTGATTTCCCCTTGAAAGTTGACCGTGTGATTAAATGTTCATCCGACGGCGTTTCTCTGAATACTGTTCACTAGTTTATATATGAGGGATTTATGGATCAGACAAAACTAAATCGTTGGGTTATGCAGACGGCAACAAGGTGGGAGGATCTCACTGCTATTGTGAATGACACCGAAATCGAAAAAATAGATCAAGAACATCGTCATATTATTAGATACATACTTGATATGGAAACTATTTCTACCTCTGCTGCTGGTTCGGCCTACGATTTTAATCAGTTAAAGAGCCAAATATTGTTGATAGAACAACTTTTGGTGGAGGTTACGCAGCATTTTTCGACAGAGGAGTATTTTATTGATAAGTATCAGCTGCCAGGGAAAAATGAGCAGATAAATCAGCACGAATCTATATTAACAAAAATTAATAGTATTTCAGGCGACTTTAATGAAGGCATTGTTAGTACATTTGGAACCATGAAAATGGTGCTTCTTGATGAGATGATAAATCATATTAATAAATATGATACAGAGACATTTAAATTAGAAAATTTCACGCCGGCTCTAACAAATGCAAGAGAATGGAAAGATGTATCAGAGATAATAAAAACAACAGGAATACCTTTCGTTGATGACGAACATAAGCAACTAACCAGGCAAATGATTGGCTTGAGGTTGTACTTGGTTGAAGTAAATTATGAAATTCAAACAGAGCAGCAAAAAAATAAGTTGCTGTCACTTATTGATGAATTCTATGCTTATACTAAAAGT
Organism: Sedimenticola sp.; assembly: GCA_040505915.1. Lineage (GTDB taxonomy): Bacteria > Pseudomonadota > Gammaproteobacteria > Chromatiales > Chromatiaceae > Vondammii. The sequence continues at coordinate 8,786 of JBEVXV010001202.1, forward strand.
CATTTTGACCATGAAATACATTTTTTAGAAGCGCATCAGTTGCCAATAGATAGTCAATCGGCTGCCCATGATGAATTTAGTGGAAAGGTGCTGGATAAAATAAATAGAATAACTTCTGGTGCGTTTGATGGGATGGATGACTTTGTTAACTATATGTTTAACTGGTGGATTCATCATATCAATGGTACTGATTATACTGAATTTCATTACATGCGAATTATTGAAGCTGTTTTTGACAACAATATCAGAATGGATGATCTTGAGTGGTTGGTAAGAAAAACGGGGATAGATGAGGTTGATGATGGGCGTTTGAAGATCTTTAATTCCATACTTCAATTATCTTCACTTGAGGATAATGACTCCAAAGGCACTGATATAGAAGATATATTAAGTAATCTTTGCCAATGCGTAGAACTACACTTCAATAGTGAAAATAAATTCATGGTAGATAAAAATATCAAGGGATATAAACTCCACAAGGAAAGTCATAGAAAATTATTGTTGAATATTAGTGAAGCTACAAGTCATATTGTTTCAGGAAGGTCGAAGATTTCACCATCCTTCGTAAAGAGGCTAATGCTATTGTTTGTCGGGCATACAAATAGTGATGATTATGAAACGTTTGTTCTTAATGCTGAAAAGAGATAGAAGAACGATATGAACGATCTAACAAAAAAGGCACGAGTCTCTGGTAGCTTGGGTAGATGTATATTTCCGCTTCTTGATGCACTGGGGTGGAAAGGTGAGAAAAGAACATTCTTAAATGCTTTGCCATACGATTACAGCGATTTTAGTGTTCCTGATATGATGAACACAATGACCAATCTCGGTTTTACAGTAAATTCAACAAAGGGATCGTTGTCGGAGTTAGATATTCGCCTTCTACCCTGCATCTGTATGGGGAAAAGGGGGCCATATGTACTAATTCATAAAGAGGATGATGGCTTCTTGTGTTTTAAAGGAGAATCAAGCGAATTTGTAAAAATTAAATCTAATTCAAAAATACATAGTCTCTATTTCTTTGAGGAGATTAATGATTTTGCCACCCATTCTGAAATGTCGCAGCGAGATTGGTTTATTACGTTTGTTACGAGATTTAAAAGTCAATTCTTTATTGCGTTGGCTCTTTCGTTGATTCTTACTGCAACTGCGCTTGTTTCACCCCTTATTGTTATGGCGATTTATAAAAAAATTAATATCGCCGAATCATTAGCGGGTTTCTGGATTATTGGGGCAGGAATTCTTTTGTTTCTACTTTGTGATCTGTTATTTCGGGTTTTTAGAAGCAAGATAATCACCTTTCATGGTGCAAGAATTTCATACCTTGTTACCACGCAAGTATTTAAGAGAATACTTTTTCTAAGTCCTTCATCTACAGAAAATGCTTCCATCGGCTCACAAATTGTTCGTATGCGCGACTTCAATAGTATTCGTTCTTTTATAGAAGGGGCTGGGCTGACATCTATTATGGAGTTACCGTTCTTTATCATTCTGTTTGCTGGTCTCTTTATCATGGCCGGTGACATCGCATTTATTCCTTTAATAGCGGGCCTGTTTCTTGCCGTATTTGCTATATTTACCATTCCATTTATTAAAAAAATAAATATTGAATCTGCTGCTTCTGGAAGCAAGAAGCAGCAATTTCTTATAGAATTTTTTTCAGAATACCGTGAAATTAGGATGGGTGGCCTTTCTAATAAATTTAGAACTAAATTCGAACAGATTTCAGCGGCTGCATCCATTGATAATCTCAGAACAGCGAACATCAATGCTGTAATCAATAATGTTTCGCAAGCAACGGTTCAAATTGCAGGCACGTTGACAATTGGAGCGGGTGTTGTTGGTGTCATTAATGGGAATCTGTCTGGGGCTGTCTTAATGGCAGCGATGATGCTGGTATGGAAAATTTTATCACCACTGACCACAGGGCTTTCTGTATTCTCACAATTTGTCCGTATCAAACAATCACTGGGACAGTTAAATCGAATGATGTCTATGCCTCTGGAGGCCTTGGATGACGAAACGTCCGCTGCCAAGTTTCATGGGAATATCGGTTTTAAAGGTGTCTCGCTTCGGTACCGGGCAGACTACAGGCCAGCCTTAATCAATATTGAGTTAGCGGTGAATAAAGGGGAATTTGTGGTTATTACCGGTCATGAGGGAGCAGGAAAAACATCTCTGCTCAAACTCCTTATCGGAATGTACAAATCACAAGCTGGACTAATCACTATAGATGGTGCAAATATTCAACAGTTACCACCCTCTCTGTTAAGAAGGTCCATTACATATTTACCACAGAATGACACGCTTTTTAGTGTGAGTATAGAGAAAAATATGAAGTACTATTCTCCTGCCTCTAGTGACTACGAACTCCAACGGTCACTCGAGTTACTGGGGTTGAAGGAAGAGATCGATGCAATGCCAGATGGTATGAATACGTCAATTGCAACCTTAAAATCAAGTGGTAATTTCACTTCGTTTGGACGTAGGCTCTGTCTTGCCAGATCATTTCTAAATAATTCAAATATTGTTCTTCTTGATGAGCCGGGTAAAGGGCTTGAAAAAAAGGAAATAAAATCACTTCAGTCACTTCTTGAAAATTTAAAATCAAAGAAGACACTTATCATTACATCTAATAATCCTGCAATAATAAAAATGGCAGATAAGGTGGTTACGCTAAATATGGGAACCATAGCCAATATCGCTGAACCAGAAAATTAAAGAGAAAAGCTATGAAAACTAAGGAACTCAGCACCCCACCAAAAGATTCGTCAGCCTTACCTGGAAAGATACAGAACAGGTACCTTGACCGCTCCATATTGCTGAGTGAAACGGGAACATCCGTCACGACAAAGAAAATAATATTAGCCGTTGCAGTTATCCTGATTGCATTTATCACCTGGGCGAACATTCTTGATATTGATGAAGTGGCTGTAGCAACAGGGGAAATTATTCACCAAGGTGACGCTGTCAAGATTCAGCACCTTGTTGGTGGCAGGGTAAAAAAGATTTTTGTCAAAAATGGATCATTTGTTAAAGAAGGGCAGACGCTGATAAGACTTGACCCTATTGTGTCGAGACTTGAGCTTGAATCAATACAGATTCGCAAGCAGCTTATTGATGCAACAAAAATAAGGCTCGAGGCGCTAATTAATGACTATATTCCTGATTTTTCAAGTGTGGCAAATGATGTTGTAAGAAATATACAAATTCAATTGTATAACAATATACGTAGTTCTATTGAGACTGATAAAAACATACTTTTAAGCAAAATAACTCAGGTTGAGGCCGAAATAGATTTGCAAAAAAATACACAACTAAAATTGATGTCAACGGTGACTTTAGTAAAAGAAGAATTGGATATTGGAAAAAAACTCAATGTCAAGGGTCACAATGCTAGAGTGAATCTCCTTCAGCTTGAGAAGGAGTATACAGAAGCTTTGTATAGCTTGAAGCAGATACCGAGCGATTTAAAGAAGCACAGAGAGAGAATTAAAGAACTTAACCATACGCTCATTAATGTTACGGCTACTGCAATGGAAGATTATTCCAGAGAGTTGGCTGAAATTGACTCCGAAATAACGACTATTGAAAAGAAGATAAGTATTTATGACAGCAACATTGATGCGTTAGATATTAAAGCACCTGTAGAAGGGTACGTACATGAAATCCACCTGCAATCAGCAGGTGAGGTTGCTATACCTGAAGATGTATTGATGACATTAATTCCGACAGATAAGCCACTGATAGCAAGAGTTAAAATATCGTCAAGAGATATAGGTCATATCGAGATAGGGCAAAATGCGATTCTTCGAATTTCCACCTTTGATTCAAGGCGGCATGGTGTTCTAGGTGGCAAAGTAGTTGAATTATCACCTTCGGCTCTGATTCCAGAAGATAAGTCTGAGCCGTACTATGAAGGGATAATTACACTCGATAAGAACTATATTGGAAATACGCCTGGCAAAATGAAGCTATTCTCTGGTATGACATTAACCGCAGATATAAAGACGGGTTCAAAAACTTTATTTGAATATCTACTGAAACCGATTTATCTAGCCGCCCAGTCATCGTTTAACGAGAGATAAAATCAGTTTTATAAATAGTATCACTGCTGTCCCGTTAACTTTGTAGTATGTTGCAGTAACTCTTTGTGTGGAGGTGTTTTTTAGGGCGCATATATCAACAGCAACATGACATACTGCAATAGAACATGCCCTCTCCCTATGAGGGAGAGGGTCAGGGTGAGGGTGAATTAGGTCAACGACTTATCTATAGACCCCCCCCTCACCCCAACCCTCTCCCCAAAGGGGAGAGGGAGTTAACGAGACAGCTGTGAAATAGTATATTAATATATGTTTCACTAAATAGTTAGCCGCTTTTTGCCGTTACTAAGAAAATAGTAAAAAGTAATGGGATGAAAATTTTTTAAATGAGAAGTAACCAGGCCTATCAATTCTTACTTTTTGTAGGAACTGCTAGACTATAGTTTGATACTTGTTAGCGTAAAACAATAAAGGCGAGGTAATCATGGAATCTCCTACAGATATTCTTAAAACAGTTTTGAGTCACGAGGTTAAGGCGTCGGCCTTCTACTCTTTGGCTTCTGAAATAACGCATAATGATGAGTCGAGGATGCTCTTTATAGAGCTTGCAGGTATGGAGGAGGGGCATGCCAAGCTGGTAGCTGACCAGGTGAGGGGAACGCACCTCAGTGCCGGTTTTGATCCTGATGCCTATATTGAGGAGTTGGAGGCCAACGTCGAAACAACTCTGCGTAAGGATACGGCGGATATTCTGCTGGATGGGGAGATGAGAGATGTTTTGAAAATGGCCATCTCCATGGAGGAGGCTGCCTATGAAGCCTATGAGGTGATGGCGGCTAAGGCGGAGGACGAGGCGGTGAAGCTCTTCTGTCAAGCGCAGGCTGAAGAGGAGAAGGGGCATAAGCAAATGTTGCAACAGCTACTTACTTCACTCGATATGGATGATGATGATCGGCCTGATCTGTAGCTTTTAGGGGATGTGTGAGCCCCGGCAGCTGGGCTGTGTTGGGGCTCATAAAATGTTATTCACCATCAAAAGTGTGCATCTCTCTCTTGAACTTTTCATCCTGAGCGACTCCACTCCAAGGTGACTTGCCATAATAGAGTGCCCCTTCGGTCTCTACTGACTCATAGGTTGCCAGTGTCAGGTTGGTTTTACGCATGTCTATATTGCGTAGATTGCATGAGATGAAGTGGCTCCCTTCAAGGTCAGAATCTCTTAGGGTGACATCTTCCATGTTGGCGTTTTCTATCTGTGCACCTGAGAGATTACACCCCAGCATCTGTGCTCCGGAAAGGTCGACATCTCTCAGCTTGGCATTGTGCATCTTGCATAGAAAAATATTGGCATGAGAGAGATCAGAGCCGCTGAAGTCGGCATCAATGAGCGAGATATTTTGGAGGTGTCCCTGGTCGATTGTCGCCCCCCTGAAGTTGCAGCGATCCATTATGGCATCCTGTGCAAATACGGCATGCAGTTGGCAGCCCTGGAAGTTGACATCTGAAAGATTACTTCCTGAAAGAAGAGCGCTAGAGAGATCGAGGCCGGAGAGGTCCAGACCTTGGAGATCCAGGAAAGCGAGGTCCGCATCTACCAGATTGCCATCCTTACCCCTACTCTCCAGAAGGGCTTCCCGTGTCTTAAACTGTTCAAGCTGATCTAATTCTGAATCAAATTCGATATTCATATGCTCCTCTCTACCGGAACGGCTATCAGGTCTGGACGGTGAGGATCACCGGCTGACAAAGAGGCGATTCTACCAAAAGAAGTGAGCGGGGTGGGATTAGAAGGGCTTATGTGTAACCAAAGTTATCCCATGGTCACGGGGGGGAGACTGCCACCCTGCACAGGGGTAGGGTGGCAGGGCCTTACTTAGGGTCGATTGAGGCCGACAATTTTATTCAAGTCGTAGTCAGCATGACCGCCAACTTTCTCGATCAATCCGGCCATTGCCTCGTCCAGAGTCTGACGATCCTCCTGGTAGATGAGACCCACCGGCGCCTTGCTTTCAGGACGACGGGCCAGCTTCATCGCAGCTTCCATGTCGGAGGTGTCGTGATCCTCAGGTACCTCTTCAACCATGGCACGGTAGAATTTGGCCGTATCAATCTTGTTGAAGGTGGGGCACTGGGAGAAGATGTTGACGTAGGAGAAACCCTTGTGCTCTATGGCACCCTTGATCAGAGCAGCGCACATCTTGGGATTACCTGCAAAAGCCTGGGCTACATAAGTGGCACCGTAGGCGAGCATGTAGGTGATCGGATCCATAGGTTCTTCGACACCACCGTAGGGGGTGGTGTAGGCCTTCATCTCACGACGGGATGTTGGTGACACCTGACCTTTGGTCAGTCCGTAGATGCCGTTGTCCATCAGCACGTAGGTCATATTGACGTTTTTACGTGCCATGTGGGGCATGTGACCACCACCGATGGAGAAACCGT
>JBEVXV010001203.1:0-6192 GCA_040505915.1 Sedimenticola sp.
AGATTTGGTGCCGTCCTGGGAACTTTCACTGCGTTCGCTTGAATCACTATCATCAAACTTTTGTTTTACACTATCATTACATGTCTTGTGATAACTTGCACTACCTTTGGAAACACTATGTTTTCTTTTTTTTATGCTTTTAGATTTGGTGCCGTCCTGGGAACTTTCACTGCGTTCGCTTGAATCACTATCATCAAACTTTTGTTTTACACTATCATTACATGTCTTGTGAGAACTTGCACTACTGTTGGCAATATGATATTCTTGTATTTTCCATATCTTAGATTTGGTTTCGTCCTCGGATCTTACACTGATTTCCTTTAAATCACTATTGCGCAGGTCAGCGTCCGCCGCGGCCGATCCATCATCGACCAAACCGATATTTTGTCCTTTTTTGTTCTTATCCGTATGTAGGTTAAATCCATAACCTTGAAAGTCTGGGTATTTCGTGATGTGGCACGATCGCGGGTTGGATGGACTCGATATGTTATTCGTTGTAATGATAACTGTCACAGCAGGTTCGGGCTCCGGTGTGGGGATACGCACCGGGTCCGACGTGGGTTCGCGCTGGGGTTCCGGGGCCGGAAGGTGGATTGGTTCCGGTGTGGGGACGCGTTCGGGTGTCGATGGGTCTGCTGCATCGTCTTCTTGGACGACGTCGAACGAGGAAAGCTCCGACGTAGTTATGGGCGGGGGCAGGTCTTCCTCTGAAAACATACAGAATATATGTCAAGTGTCACAAGAATATGTTTCCATATGTGGTATTGACCAGTGTAGCTCCTGATCATCTAGCACACCTGCGGAGAATGATGCCATGCTACAGTGTGTATTAGAAGCATTACGAGTGTTCCAATGACAAATAGCAAACAGAGGAGACCATGATCAGACTGTGCGGATGCTCAGGCTGATCTGGGACTACCCTGGTTGCAACCACATTTGGGCACATTTTCTCATGGCAGGTCACATACCTACATGTACTACGAACGGTATTCTTCAATACAAGCCCAACGGTGTTGGTTAGTCTTATGCCAATATTGCTCTTTGAATTATGTTAGTCCAAATTGTTGTTGGATACAATGTCCAGAAGTGTGTTGCGTAGTCTGTCCATAGCTTTAGTGGGTGTATACATAAGCTTGTGCCAATAGTACTGCTCTTTTAATTATTTTAGTCAAAATTGTTGTTGGATACAATGTCCAGACGTGTGTTGCGTAGTCTGTCCATATAGCTTTAGTGGGTGTAATATTATGCCAATATAATCCAACCCCAGATCATCCCTTAATTGCTGGGACAAGATTTTTTCTCTGCATTTTGGGAACATGACCCATACCCGTGGAATTGGGAATTTTCGCAACATTTTAGTCTAAATTGGAAAATATCACACTCAAGAGGTAGTCTGTCAACCACCGAAACCTAAAATACGTTGAGATCACAGATGTACGGTGACATTAACCATATTTGTGCAAACCGATACCTACCCCATGGATTCGTAGCAGTAAGAGGTTCAGTGGGCGACCCCTCGGGGCTCGGAACGTTGATTGGTTCTGGCGTGGGTTCGCGCTGGGGGTCCGGGGCCGGAAGGTGGATTGGTTCTGGCGTGGGTTCGCGCTGGGGCTCAGGGGCCGGAAGGTGGATTGGTTCCGGCGTGGGGACGCGTTCGGGTGTCGACGGGTCTGCTGCATCGTCTTCTCGGACGACGTCGAACGAGGAAAGCTCCGACGTAGGCATGGGCGGGGGCAGGTCTTCCTCTGAAAACATACAGAATATATGTCAAGTGTCATGAGAACATGTGTCCATATGGGGTATTGACCAGTGTAGCTCCTGATCATCTATGTGTCCATATTTTTATTGATTATGGTCACGTAGAAATGATGATTTTTTTAACGAAGGGGAAAAAGCTCGGAATTTGGGGAAAAAATATATACTATTTGGGCGGGGGAACGGGGCCGACATTCGGCCCCAAATCGGGCCTAAAAAAATCACTGTTATGCCAATATTGCTCTTGGAACATTTTTAATTCTAATTGTCGTTGGATGCAATGTCCAGACATGTGTTGCATAGTCTGTCCGTAGCTTTAGTGGGTGTAATATTATGCCAATATAATCCATCCACAGATCAGGCCTCAATAGCTGGGACAAGGTTTTTTCTCTACATTTTAGTCAAAATTGGAAAATGTCACACACAGAGGCATTCAGTCACCCACCAGGACTTAAAATATTTGTGATCGCAGAATGATGTACAGGGACATTTACCAGATTTGTGCAAACCGATACCTACCCCATATATTTGTAGCAGTAAGAGGTTCAGTGGGTGACGCCTCGGAAAAATCCTGGACATGTAATCCGATATCCGACATCTGATACTCGGTAATGGGGGAGCCACTGTCCTTCGCACAGGCAATCAGTACCTTGAATATTTCACTGACGGTGGGTGAGCCAGGGGCATCTGGATGAGAAAACGACAAGAGATAAATAAATGTGGCTGCAATCTTATTTCATGAAATCTGGGATGAACTGTTTGACCCAATTTGTACCACACATACAGGTCATTGAATATACGTTAAGTCGAGACCTAAAACATGTTGTTGCAGAGAACACACAGACGTAGAGAGGTAGTCAGTCAAGGCACTGAGACCTAAAACATGTTGTAGAGATCACACACATGTACAGAGGTAGTCAAACACGGCACCCATGAGTGGGTGGGTTGTTATCAATGATCAAAGACAGATTTTGTGCAAGTGTAATTGACCAAATATACAATCTCGAACGTAAAGGTTAACCAGAAGTTTGAGGACCGACAGACACCACATGGGCTGCAAAATTGCTTGAATTCTTGGTTGCCCACTGGGCAAACAGCATCGAAAATCTGGTTGCCCAACATATTTTATTGGATGCCCAACATATTTTTCATAGAATTTTGAGCGAAAATATTGTGCGAAATGATGCGCAAAGTCGATACTTTTTCACAAACATTTACAATAATAAGCTTAAAAGCATTTAGTAAATGCCTGTCTTACTTAATGAAGTCGTGCAAAAATGAGGCTATGATTCTAGTTGGCATTGTTAACTATGTTGCAATGATTTTAAAATTTGACAAATTGGGTTGCCCAACATCAGAAAGGGGTTGTCCTGGGCGTCCGGGCAATGGATTTTGCAACCCCTGCACCATACCATATTATCATGCATAGAAATTAGCATCTGACCTCACGTCCAGTTGGGCCTGTAAACTGTAAATAATTGTTAAATGTCCAAAACTAATTTCTTCAATCCAGACCAGTGTAAAAGGCAACAATATTGCAGAGTTGGCGAAAAACTCGCTGACAAGTAGGGCTGCAACGATTCAGGTAAACTTCGATTCGGTTCGGATTCGATTAATACCTTTCGATTATCGAATATTCGATTCGAATATCTACATCGATAGATAACATCGATAACATAGGATAATACGAGAAATTCTTCTCCAAACGCAAAATGTCGCCATACAGGCGACTTCAACGAACCTGGTGGATCAATAAGAACGCTAACATCGGCCATGTTTGTTTATGTATTGCGCCGCAGTGAATAAAATAACGCGCGCTGATTGGACAATAATAAATTAAGTGTATGACTATAAAGTGCGCATTGACGATATTACTGCGCATTGGAGATTTTAACGCGGGCGTACCCGATCCGAAATCTCATAACCCAAATCGGATAACCGAATCGAAACGATGGACTCGGATATACTCGAACTTCGATGAATCGTTGCAGCCCTACTGACAAGATGCAAAAGTTATTCTAAAGAGCCACCAAGTTCTCATCAGACCCACATAAAAATTATCAACAAAATTATATTAAATCTAGAAGGGTCGGACGGACAAAGCGGCAATAATAAATGATAAATGAACTGATCCAAATTACAATTTAATCAAAATCTATTGGTTTGAGTTTGAAATAGAATATTCAATGTGAGAAAGACAGGGTCCAAATGGTTATTGTTGGCACTTAGGTCAGTAATGGTGAGGCCACAGAAAGTTAATTATTAGATTCTCATACAAATTTTTGAGAGAAAAAATGGGGCGGGTGGGAGGCTTTTATTTTTTAATAAAAATGCTCAAATTCAAAAATAGTAAAAAAAAAATAAAATATTTTTCTGAAATATATGCAAATAAAGCAAGTTGTCTTGTGAAACACTATGCCCCCAGTTGGGCTATTTTATAAGTGTGACAGTTGACCTTGAATGATGACCTTGACCTTCACAAGTCACCACTAAAAATGTGTGCCCTCATGTGTTGAATATGCATGCCTTGTATCAAGTATGCATCTACATGTACAATGGTTCAAAGTTATAGACAATCTTCAAACACATAGATTTGACTTTTAAATTGACCTTTGACCATCACAAGTCACCACTAAAAGTGTGCGTCCTCGTGTGTTGAATATGCATGCCTAGTATGAAGTATGTATCTACAATGGTTCCAAAGTTACAGGCAATGTTAAAGTTGCAGACAAACAAACACACAAACAGACAGGGCTAAAACAGTATGCCCCCCAGATCTGATCTGGAAGGTGGGGCATACAAATAATTTCATTTGCCACTTTATTTTAGGGGCGGGTGGGGATGAGAATCTAAACATTTATTTTTTGTGGCCTAACCTCCATTCTATACCTATGGGATTAAGTTAAGCATATTACTATTCCTATTTGAAAGTGTCTAGAATTATCAGTAAGGCGAAAATTGGAACAGATATATCTACACGATTTTGTCGTTATGCTAAAGAACGATCATCAATAAAAAATCTGTGATACAGAAATGATAGCTAAACTAAGGGAAAGCACTTGTATACTGCAGCATATAAAGGGAGGTAAATTGTAAATATACCAAACGAAACAAACCATTGGCCATTTTCTATCATAACTTCATCGCAGAAGGTCAGATTCAATTAAAAATTTCCAGAAAACTAAGTTGAAATGTCCTTCATGACATATCATTGACCCAACTCATCAGCTCCAACAACAACGTAGGAATTTATATCAGAATCTAGTGTAATTCCGACACTACTGGAGTACGGTTTGGCATCGCTGATCATAGACCTGACCAGTCACATGCGCCAAACGAACGGGATACAGTCCCACGCATCTAATAACTCCTAGCAAAGTCCGTTCATGTTGGTAATATGGATTCTCGGGCTCGTACATGGGGCCAAGTCTCGTCACAGAGATGTTCTAATGATTTGACGTCTGGTGTCTCCGCCGGCCAATAGGTAGAGTTAATAATATTCGGGGATGTTTTGTATTCAGCAATAATACCGACACAATGTCAGAGTGCATTGTCTTCTGACCAAGCTGTGGCCCTGGTGGCCGTCTAAGTGTAGTGAGAATATGGAACCCAGAATGCCGTTAATGTGTTTCACGGAATTCAGTAGTTCAAAGGCAACCAGAAGTGATAGAATATCATCTTAGTTCCTCACCTCACGCCATTCGCTGCCTCTATCGCCTGTTATCATTTCTATAGTACGGTATGTGTTACAACACTCCTCGAGCAAACACCATGCGCATGATGCAAATTCCTTCATTGTCGTTGGACATTATGAGTCGCGATGACGGTATGTCATGAGGAACATTCCAAATTACATTTCTGGAAAATTTCAATCAAATCTGACCTTCCGTAACAGAGTTATGAGACCAAAATCCAATGGCTTATTAGAAGCTATAAATACAATTTACCTCCCTTTAAATGGCACAATGTGTGAGTGCTCCCCCTTAAATCAGCTATCATTTCTGTAGTGCAGTTTCTCGATTGATGATCATTCTTTAGCATAATGAAAAGACAATGCAGCTGCATTCGTTTTAATTTTCAAAATTCTGACATTCTTCCGAATGAGAATAGAAATAATATTAGTTATTAGCATAGGTATATATCGCTAAAACCCTTCCAGGAAGGGGATAATAATGTCAACAAACATGAACAAAATTAACTGAAACAAAAAAACATTATTACTTGGCTGTTCGTATAGGACAGGTGTTTCACAATCTTTCTGAAATAGTAAAATGTCAACTGAAACACATTGTTCAGGGTGTCTTAGGTTCGACACAGAGCAATGCCTGATCACCAGACGAACACATGAGTGAAATAGGAATGCATTCCAACGAGGAAAACAGACATGATAAGCTATTATTCCCATGTTTAGGTTTTTTTGTACAGACGAACAAGCCT
>JBEVXV010001204.1:0-5584 GCA_040505915.1 Sedimenticola sp.
GTACAGCTTAACGATAGGATTCACCTGACGGATGTATCTTGATGTAAATATGAGCCCTGAATTTGGAACCCCCCCCATGTTGATCCGTCTGTAATAGACCTTGTTGTTAAACGGTCGTAAAACTCCCCATCCAATCCCATCCTCGACACACACTCTGCATCACCTTATTCATATTTGCAGTCTGATTAGGATCTATACTTACCTCCTCAGAGGACAAATACAATGTAGTTGTAAAGAGTGTAGATTCTGATGGAGACGGCTCGCTATGAGCCAGCTGGTTCGTTATGAGCCAGCTCATCTGGATCTGCCCCGTGTGGGGAGGGGTTCAATCCCAAGAATTGTGCCTCGGTAGTCATGCTTGTCGCAGGAGGCGACTCAAATGGTATTAATGATGGGGTTCATCCTTACCGGAATCCTGATGTCCCTGGTTTGGCCCTCTTGTACTTGTTCAGTTTTGACTTCCTTGTACTTGAGAGTTGAATTGGGTTATACCCCTTATAAGTGTAAGAAGACTTGGGCTAGTCCTATTATCTTAGGGGACGGGGCTTAGTGACGCTGGGTGTGTTTAGGACCTGGCACCAGGTCAGGTTATTGTATTATCAGGGCGGAATATATATAGTATCTAGATGTAAATATTGAGCTCTGATTTTGGGATGTTCCCCCCACCATACAGGTGACATGCGGGAATCGACCCCGTTGACCCCGGCCTTATATGACCTTAGCTGTTGGTAGGCCGTTAAACCCTATTCAAATCAAATCATCTGGATCTACACTGTTTTCAAACATTGGTATTATGGTGTGTGGGGTGAAAGGGTTAAGAAGCTGAACTCACAAGTTTCGAATGTTAACACCTTTATTGAAAACCCACTAATGTTGGACTTATTTAAGCTTATAATATTTGGATGTGAAAAAACTCACAAGTGTCAAATGTTAGCACATTTTGGACTAATTTCAGCTCATAATCTGGTAAGCTCTCAACTCCTGGATGTTCATAAATACAGAGCTCACGAAGAGAATGAATGACATGGGGTTTATCGGCATAGCAGAGCATTAGTGACGGATCATGAAGAGAAAGTCCATTTATTATGAGGCAATCGGTATATACAAGTCTTGATGTTCTTTGTTTACGAAAAAAACAAAATTGTTTTATAAACTTGCCTTCACTGTTCGCTTTTAAAGCATTAAATTGATTAACAGTGCAATCTATCGACTAACTCATAATGATGGACACCCATAGCTGATAAGCAGCAAATGTTGGAATCACTTTCTGTAACTCATTAAAATGAACTTCAATTTAGCTCATTAAAATTTTAGCTCACAAACCTGTTATGTTGGTCCGTCCGTCCGTCCGTCAGTTCGTCCGAGCACACATTGGGGTACTTATGGGGTAGGGGGCGTGGCCTAGGACAATATAAGACAATGCTTATTCAGTAAAACCCCGTAAAACTATTGTGTCTTACGGGGTATTTCCTTTGATCTTTTATATAGCAAGAACCCCATTTTGCGTTAAAGTGTTTAAGTACCTTATATCTCTGCAATCCCTTCTACGACGACTTGTAATTTCATATGTATGTTTATCATCATCCAAACATTCATCGTGCGCAATACCCATGCTGCCCGCATGCTCAAGGTGAAGGTCAAATTACTTAGAAGTTTGCGTTAAAGTTTTGGTAAAATTTTCCGATTGGCATTTTGAGGCGGTGGCGGTGGCCGGGGGTATACGTGAGCCCCCGCTCACTTGCTCTAGTTGCGGTAACAAGTATGTTGTTTCCCTAGGATCATTGGGGAAATAACATACACATGTTCATCTGTCTGTTGCTACAGGCGGCGATCATGGATCCTGATGAGCCGCCAGACAAGATAGCCGTTACAGACTACAAGCTATGTATACTGTGCCAGCAAAAACGTCACAAACAATATATTGTTGACACTACACACAGAACATGCAAAGCTACAGCATTCACTACTGTGTTGACAGCTGTGCGTAGAAAGGCATAGTTTGGAAATTCTGAATATGTATCAATAAATCGCCGCCTGTATAAGGAAACAGCTGATGAGTTGAGGACCAAAGAGGCCAGCTGGCATAGCGCATGTTATAAAACGGCAATAAGTCACTTAAACAGAGACAGGGCACGAGTTGAAAAGGCAATTACAACAAATGATCCAAGGGCTCTAAAAACAAGAAAAAGAGGACGACCTTGTCTTCAAACACAAACAAATGAAAATACCCATGAAAGTGTAAAAAATCAACTCGAAGTTCAACAAATGCTAAAGTTCATGACGAAACTAAATGCATAGTTTTGCCAAGAGGATAAGAATGAAGAACTGATACATTGTCGATCGGGAAATAAAGGCAAAGGAATTAAAAACATAATAGAGAATAGCGGAAATGTGTCATGGAACGTTAGTATTTCTGGTGTACTCTCTGAGGGTGACTTACTGACACAAAACACCGTTTACCATAAATCCTGTAACACAACACATTGGGGACGAATTGTACAACGTCCACAGAGCAAACCTATTCATTTGGAAAATGACCATGTAGTACAATGCAAAAGTTCAGATGTCAGTAGAAGCATTGACTTCATAGCTGCCGAAGTTCAGTTTTATGCATCGGTCCAAGAAGATCTTGATAACGGAATCATTCTTAGCATCCCAGATGTCCAACAAAGATACAGGAATACCATGTCTGATTATAATGAGAATTTTGAAGATGAATCGATGTACATGTTCAAAAACAAGCTACATACACATTTAAGGAATGTTGCAATAACATCATCGTCGGGAAGTAAACCTGCAAAAATATATTCTAAAGCGACGTCTAAAGCAGCAATTGATGAAGTTGCAAGTACACAATTAAGGTCAAACTCTAAAATGCATTTATTGTATGACTGTGCAGAACATCTCAGAGGTAAAATAAAGAGCTGCAACTGTCTCTCTTGGGAATTCAGTGGTTCAGTCGATTTACCAATTACAGACTTTCTTCCAGCCGAATTAGTAATGTTTGTAAAATGGCTTATACATGGTCCGAAAACATCACAATCCGCAACACGTGGAACCGAAATGAATCGCTCAGCAAATATTTTAACACAACATATATTACAACATTTCAAAACAGATCGCCAGGCTGCGTATACGAGTGAGAAATCTGGCAATTTTTACAATAGTGTTGAAACCCCACTAGCAGTTGGCATGTCTCTACAAAGTCACCATCAGCACCGCAGCAAAAACGATATTGACATATTAAATGCTGCTTCAGTGGGTGTGTCTTACAACAGAGTCAATGATATGACTACTCAGATTGCAAATAACACTATAAAGAGTATGAACGACTTTAATGGTACATACGTGCCTCCATTAGTCCTGAAAGGTGTTCCGATAAGAGCAAGCGCTGACAATATTGACAAGAAAGTAGATACCCCAGACGGGCAAAATTCATTTCATGGATCTGCCATGTCAGTGTATCAGACTGTTAAACCTGGTGTGAATGTTGAAACTGTAAGAGAAAAACTTACTATCAAGTCATCATTGAAAACAGACTATCTGAAAGATGTACCTGAAACAGTGATAGAAGTATTGCTATGTCGAGTAGAAGGGAATCCAAAACCTAAGACAAGTCCTACGTATGAACACTACACTATTGGGGAACATAGAGATGAACTTATAAACGCTCAATCAAATGATTTGACGTGGTTAGTTGCTCGATTTATGCACAGATCTGAAATGCCTAAATTGATTCAAACTCCACCAGAAACCAGTGAATCTGAAATTATTCCAGTTTGGCGTGCTTACAACTCTCTTATTTCCACAAAGGAACCCATCACAAGCACTGCCAATCATAAATGCGAGTGCCCATGAATGGTCCACACTAGTCACAGTCCTAGAAAATATACACAAACTGAATAAGATTGTGTCACCAGATAGTGAAAGTAAAGTTATGGTTACTTTTGATATGGACTTATACAAGCGGGCTTTTAAACTTGAATTTCTAGATGAACGCTATAGTGGGAAGTGGTGGTTATTACCTGGGGCATTCCACACAAGTTTATGCGCCATTCGATGTCTAGGAAAAACAGTGGAATATAGCGGGATAGACGATTTATGGATAAACTCTTGCACATATGGTGACGTAGTCACAAACCAAATTATTAATGGGAGTCACTACAATCGAGCTGTTGAGGCGCACGAAATTATGTTGCAAGTCCTGTCAGATTTGTGGCTGGAATCATTTTTGGAGAGTCGCCCTGAGATATACACGGCAATCAAAGACGCTGTAAAGCTAGTTGAAGTAGCTGTTAAATCACCATCAGGAATCAAAAGTGCTCACCAAGCCTTGATCGCTGAGCTTGAAAAGCTGAATTTGGAGAAAGAGCTGCAGGACTATGACCAACTGAATGACAAATTTCCAAGGTATAAGTGGTGTCGAAACTACATGCGCCAGACTCTGTCATTGCTGGCATTCCATAGATCTGTCAAAGACTCTCAATTCTTCTTGTACTTAGCATCATTGGAAGAATTAGCGACATACTTCTTCGCATACAACCGACTTGACTATGCACAGCACATACTTGAATTCACTGCAAGGGCATACGACACACGCACGGCCGACCCTGAACTGTGGCTAAGATTATGTGCAGGAGAATTTGTATTTTCCAACAATAATGTACCCTTCACATCCATTGGGCTTGACCAGGCACAAGAACACCAGAATAAGATGCTAAAAGGTGACGGTGGTTTGAATGGAATAACAAATAAACCGGCAACTCTTTTAAAGTTTTGTCTGGCAGCACCGGAGCTTGCGCATATTGCAAAACAGACGAACGACATTCTAGGGGTAACAAAGCAACGAAGTGAAACACACCATCTTCTTGCATCCAGTGTAGAAGCTCGCCATGAAAAAATGATAGTGAATCTCAAAGCAGAGCTGAAATTTAACCCATTTAATGATAGAGGAAAGGAATTATACAACATTGTCACAAAGAAGGTATTAAGACCAGAAGCTTAACTGAGCATCTTGGAAACACATGAACGCGGTACTGAAGCAAAACTGAAATTTGTTGAGGATAGGATAACAGGAAAAATTAATCTATGGGAAAAAATGACAAGATTTAAGTTTTTGACATGGAATGATCTGATGAAAAAGTCAACAATGAAAGAAAACAAAGTGTACCATGCAAACACCATCACCAGCCTTTTGTCAAGAATGCTTGTGGTTGCAAAATCAGATAGAAATTTGGATTTTAAGAACACCGTGTGCAACTATGAATTCCAACAAATCAGCCCGATGCTGATGAAAGACGATGGTTCATTACCTTGCCATAATAAAAGTGAATTGTCCCATGAGCTGGAAAGTCTTGTAGAACCACAGAGTGAATCACAACGAACGAACTACACGATAACGAGAATAAACATTTGATTATTGATGCGATGTCGATAGTCCAATCAGTTATGCACGGCGGCAAACCTGCAAACTGTGAAGAATTGTCCCATGTCTTCACAAAAGTCATTGATGGGCTACTGTTCAACTATGTTTGCGGAAGAATTATATTTGACAATTATAAACGTAATTCAACGATCAAGGATA
>JBEVXV010001205.1:0-2574 GCA_040505915.1 Sedimenticola sp.
CTTGGAACACCTACTCTACTGAACATCTCAAACAATGCCTCGGCAACTCGCTCTGTATCTATGTACTTGAGAGCTACAGCCTCTGGATACCGGGTCGCATAATCAACCATTGTGAGAATAAAACGATTTCCCTTCTCTGTTGGAGGGTGAATGGGGCCTATCAAGTCTACAGCAACCCTGGAGAATGGGGTATCTATCAATGGTAACTCGCCAACTGGGATCTTTCTAACCTTGCCTTTTGGATACGTTTTCTGGCATAAGTCGCATGATCGACAATACCTTGATATGTCCCCTTGCACACCTGGCCAATAAAACTGTGCCAAGATCTTCGAAGACATCTTCTTGACCCCTAAATGACCTGCTAGGACTGAGTCATGCGCTAATTTGAGAACATGGTCTCTCATCCGTTTTGGAACAACTAGCTGCTTGAAAACTCTACCACCGTCAACCTTTTGTGATTGGAAACGTCTATAGATCAACCCCCTACGTTTCTCGTACCAGTGAACTCCACCTCCTTTTGAAACCTTCTTTTCCCCTGTAACAACTCCTTCTCTGGCAACTTTCAAAGTATCGTCACTACACTGACCTGCCTTAATATCATCAACACCAATACTACCAATAGAGTCTGTAACGTTCAATGGCTTAAACTTGCCCTCCTTTGCAACCTGTGCCCGAGTTTGTACTGCGCCTGCGACCTCACTGTTCCTACTTCCTGCATTATTGGACCAAGTTTCGTCCGGATCACCTGGCTCTCTTACACCATTGATATTTCCTAAAAATCAAATCAAACACGGGATTCTCTGCACACAGGGCCTCAACATCTCCAGTGTAAAATGGTGTATCTATGCGAATAGCCGCTATCGGAAACTGTCTTACTGTACCATCTAACAACACGCAGCCTTTTGATTTTCCAGTCAACATCTTTGGCCCTATCAATTCTTTCTTAACTACAACCCCCGAACATCCTGTATCTCTGAGTACGTTCACCCTGATGTCATTAACAAACCCATCGTGAACAGGTAAATTGTCAACCTTTAACTCTTTGGAACCACTCTTGCATGCAGCAGTCATTACTGGGAATTCATGGCCGCACTGTAATGTAACTCTGGAATCACTTACACAACACTCCTCAAATGCACCTAACTCCTCTTGAATACCACAGCTAACAACTGTACTTATCTCCGTGCTATCATCAACACCTCTATCTACTACATTTGCACCTGACCCTCTTGAAAATCCACCTCGACCTCTATAACCTCCTCTACTGTTAAATCTAAACCCCTGGCCTCTACCTCTTGCTGAAGTCTGCTCAACCATACCAGATGCTTTAAATGAACCGCCACGCCCGAAATTTCCCCTCTTAGGACAATCTTTGATAAAGTGGGAACTAGATCTACAGTGATAGCAATGTCGCTCTCTTGGTTTCACGTCTTGACTGACTGGCTTAAACTGCACTCTACTATCTCTAGCCTCATGGCTTTGACTAGAACTGCCTTTAGAACGATATGTTTCAGTTAGGCCATGTGCCTCCTGATATTGCTCTGCTAGTACTGCCATCTCTGTAATGGTAGTTACCTTACGCTCCTTGAGGAATACTTGTAAATTACGACTAGAAGCCTGCAAAAACTGTTCACGCAGAATCAGGTCTCGAAGTCCTTCAAATGACTCCAGTGCCTTAGCCAAATTCATCCACCTTGACAAATAATCAGTCAACCTAACTACAAACTGTGGAGCAGTTTCACCAACCTCTGGTCTACTAGTTCTAAATTTCTGTCGGAACCCATCCTCTGTTAGCTGAAAACGTTTAAGTAAAGCTTCCTTTAGTACATCATAATCCAAAGCATCAGACGGGGACAATCTCGAATACACATCTAAAGCTTTACCCTGTACCAGTGCACTCAAGTTCGTGGACCAATGCTCTTTATCCCACCCAGCATTCTCAGCAAACCTTTCAAACCGTTTTAAATAAGCATCCATGCTATCTTGTCTCTCATTAAATGCGGGTAATTTTGGGGACTTCGCTGCCATGTGACCGCCCCCTGCACCAAAGCTAATATGAGAGGCATCCATCTTCCTCAACTTTTCTAATTCAACTTCCATCTCAACTATTCTAACTCTTGACTCCGCCTCTTTCTTTGCTAACTCAAACGCATTGTCCCTTTCTTTCGAAACTTGCTCAAGTTCACTTTTTCTCATCTCCCTCTCATCAGCCCTTTCCTCTCTTACTAATCTCTCAGCCTCCTTCTTTTCTACAAATCCAAACAATTTATCCCCATCCAAATTCATTGCCTTACCACACTCAATTAATTTTTCATAACTTGCCATTATTGTTCTCAGTTATCACCTTGACCACCCGACTATGACGTCGTGTGCATGCAATGTGCAAAACGCTTTCCAGATCCTGCCGGGATCGCCAATGTCACAAAATTGTGCCGGTTGTTGCCAACTGTCACAAATTTATGAGTCAGATTCTTTTAATAAATGATGGATCTGGGGTGGGTTGTGCACATGCATATACAAAGGGTCAAAGTCATTTCCACATATTTAATGTACATGTATAACTATGTTCTGCGA
>JBEVXV010001206.1:0-3710 GCA_040505915.1 Sedimenticola sp.
TAAAGTCTGTGCTTTATCCGATGTCCATGCAAATTGTTTGTTGGGAAGGTAATGTATTTGTGATTGTGATAATGACCCCACTCTAAGAATAATTGACTTTTTTATATTTAAGAGCAGACCAGAAATTTTTCCAAATTCGTCTATTATCTCTACTAACTTTTTAAACGAGTGTTCTGTGCCATCTGTAAAAAAAGTTGCATCATCTGCGAACATTGTGTTTTTAATAATATGATTATGTATATTGACTCCTTGTATATCATTATCATTTTGTATCGCCTTTGATAGTATTTCAATTGCTATTATAAATAAATAAGGTGATAGGGGACAGCCTTGACGTACTCCACGGCCTATGGTAAAAAAATCTGATAAGTGGCCATTGTTACTAACACAGCTTCTAGCATCTGAATAAAATAAGTTAACCCATTTGATAAAATCATCTCCTAAATTGAAATACTTCAATGTGTTTAACATATAATTATGATCAACGCTATCGAATGCCTTTTCAAAGTCAGCAAAAAATAATAAACCAGGTGAATCGGTTTCGTTCAAAAATTCTATAGATTCGAACAATAATCTAATATTCTCGCCAATGTATCTTCCTTTTATGAATCCTGTTTGTGAGCCATCTATCAAAGTTTGTACTACCTTTTTTAGTCGGTTAGCAATTGATTTTGTAGCAATTTTATAGTCCACGTTAAGAAGTGATATAGGTCTCCAGTTAGATAACAATGACAATTCTTTATCCTTTTTTGGTAGCAGCGTAATAATACCTTGTTTTTGTAGAGTTGTGAGGTTTCCCGTTTCGAACGAATAGTTTAGAGAATTTAATAGGTGTAATTTAATGTCATTCCAGAATATTTTATAGAATTCTATAGTCAATCCATCTGATCCAGGGCTTTTATTATTTTTCATATCTTTTACAGCACTACTGCATTCATACTCTGTTAATAAGCCTTCACATGTTTGTTTGTCAAGATTAGATAGTTTATTGATGTTATTGTCTGGGAAGAAATTGTGTCTAGTTTCTAATGTGTCTCTTTTTGTGTATAGTTTCTCGTAGTATTTCATTTCTTCGATTAATATATCGGATTGATCAGTGATCGTTTGCCCATTCACATTTAAACTTAAAATAGTTTTACATTCGGAATTTTGTTTTTCTAAGTTTTTGTATAACTTTTCATTTTTTTCCGCACCTTCGATCCATTCTGCTTTCGATCTTAACCTCATACCATTCACCCTTTGCTCATAAATATTCTCGAGTTCTATCCTGTTATTTTGAATCTGTGTAGTTATGTCGCTATTTGATGGATCATTTGCTAATTCTACTTCTAATGTATCTATTTGTTTTTGGATATTATTTTCTCTGGATTTATCATTTTTCTTTTTTCTAGTCGCATAACTAATTGTTTCATTCCGTACATTGCCTTTAATTATTTCCCATAAAGTATTTGAATTCGCTTCTGAATTTATGCGTGCAGTTTCAACAATAGATTGGCGTATTAATTGTGTATATTCACTATCTATAAGCAGACTGTTATTTAACTTGAAATAGCCGGGACCTCTACTGACATTAGTTACTTGTAATTTAAAACTGACCATAGAATGATCTGATTTATATCCAAAAGATATTTTACAATTCGACCCTCGGTTTAGTATGCTTTCTGAAACGAGAAAATAATCTAATCGGCAGAATATAGTTGGCCTAGTATTTGAATGCCAAGTATATTTTCTTGAGTTCGGGTTTTGTATTCTCCAAATATCGCATAATGTATATGTGTTTATAATATGTTTGAGTTTATTTCTTGTTTGTCTATGTGTACCTTGTTGTCCGTTCTTTTTGTCTATATCGGGATCTAGAACTGTGTTGAAATCTCCCCCAATAATAAGATTTTCTCCCTCGTGCTCATTGATATAATCTTCCATTTTCTCATATAGCGATATATTGTCATTATTTGGACCATATACATTCATAATTATATAATCATTATCATTAATGTTTATTGTAAGAGCCTGTAGCCGCCCTACTACGATTTCTGAGTAATCGGTAATTGTATATGTCAAGTCTGGACTTATTAGAATCCCCACTCCCTCTTTATTAGTATAGTTGCCACTAAGATAAGCCATATGACCCCATTCTCTTTCCCACTGAATTTTATTTGCTGCCGTGAAGTGCGTTTCTTGTAACAAACATATTGAATATTTTTTGTCTTTAAGCCACTGAAAAACTTGTGCTCTTTTGTTTGCTGCCCCTAAGCCTTTTACATTTAGTGTTCCGATTTGTATGTCCATATTGAATTAGAGTGTGTGCCGATAATAAAGATATATGTAACAAGGGGCAAGGACGTAGATCATGTAGCATACATGTACATAATATAACACGTATCTAGAGCTGGCTGGATGAGAATTAAACATGGTGTACTTATTCATTAATTTGTTCAGTGAAGCTTTGGGTGGTTTTGCAATCACAAACACGCTTAAGCATAACTGCGCTTGAAAACGTATATAACCACAATAACAAATACATTTAATATGACGTGTTGCAGCATACCCAACATGAACGCAAAAATTGCAATACTGATATCATAAAATGTTCTAAATTATAGTTCCTATACCTATCATGTAGCTATCGCGCAGATGCACTGTGATTATATAGATGCACTTTACAATATTTAAAACACCATGTTCATGTGAAGTATACTGCAACCCACACATACAAATGTATTTCCACACGAGAGAACACATGGCTTGTACTATACATGTTCACGGGTTTTCTAATTGTCTGACAATTTGTAGTCGACATGTATTGATATTTAGACTGTGATTACTAGCTGTTATATATGAAATACTATTGATTCGTATTATATTTAGTATAATAAACTGTAAAACACATTTCATAACACCTGCAGCGTACCGTGTAGAACTTGGTTGTGCGTTGCAAATATATATGGTTGTACAAGCCCGCATTCTCAAGCGTTGTTTGAAGTACTACATACTATTTGTGTTGTTAACTATTCATTTCAGAAAATCAATCGGACATATTACAATGAAGCACTGTTGACGAAATACCACAATAAAATACATGAAAATATCAGCAGGTGGAGTTATGCATGGGTCATAATCATTATGTGTTGTAGCATTTGTATCGAGTAGAAAAAAAACAACAAAAAACGTTATGCGTAATTTCAAAAATATTCCAAAATGTCCAAGGTTACAAAAAAAAACAAAAAAAAAACGATCGAACACTGTCCGTCATCGGCACATTTTACGCTCACGTCTCATAAGAGTTAAAGATGGGGATGATGTTTGTAGATTCGTAGATTCGTAAACATATAAGTTGACATGGAGATACCACAGGTGGCAGGATCACTAAAAATGCATTCCGCCTCGGATCATGATTACAAATAATTCATTTTACTGACTAATGCATACATGCATATACTATAAAACGACATATGTATAACAGTAATGTTACCAGTGTCTGCATTAAGTAAATAGTTTGAGAACAAAAAACATAAGAAAAATTTCAATGTACAAAAATGTAAAAAACAATTTTTTTTTATTTTTTTTTTCAAGAGCAGGTAGAGGGATTCGAACCCACGCCTGACTGGGACATCTACTTGCCAACCAATGTACACTTCAGCGGTCATACCCTCACGGCCATCTCGCCAAGCTTACAGTTTTCTCCGACGATCGGGAGTATATGCGAGTTC
>JBEVXV010001207.1:0-3327 GCA_040505915.1 Sedimenticola sp.
TCCATAACATTCATTAGACCATTAGCAAGTGCAACTAGATTCTCTATGTGAGATAGAGCCAGTCATATTAGTGACTACTTGCCGAATCTTCATAGTACCACTCACTGTTTTTACCACTGTCTTTTCTAATTGTGTCACCCGTTGCGTAATGTCATTGTCAGATATTTCGTAGATCTTTGTGGAGCTACCTTTTACCGCTTCAACAAATACTGATGCTGAGGTAATGTCAGTTCCATACTTGACCTTTTTATCAGCACTGCGCTTTAGCGATCCACCAACAGCATCTGGTGTTCCTTTACCATGTCCTGGTTCAAAGAAATTCCACGTTGCATTTGAAAATCCCATGTCAAAAATTTGTGTGGAAAGGAGGTAAAAATTGCCTTTCTGTTTATATTGGGTAGTAGGTCCATCGCTAAATATTTCCACATTTTCCACTTTTGGATTGGACTGTTTAATATCGCAGAGTATTGGGTTTAGATGAGCCCAAACAGCTGCCGGACCATGGTGAAGATTGTCAGATACCGTACAAAATGTGTTGCCACTTTCATTTGCATATGTGTGAAATATACCGGTGTGAAGTGTTATTTGTTTCTTGGACGCGCCGAAATGCATACTTTGTATCTCACTAGCTAGTTTACAGACGTAGTTTTCCGAATAGTCGACATGAATAATAACGTCATTCTCCTGCATTGACGCTTTTCTCTCTTTAAAGTATTTGAATCGCGATCTCACATTGTACACATGTCGCTTGTACGTTTTCAATATTGTCTGACACTTCTCCACCAATTCACCAATAGATCCGGACACTAATTGTTTCACTGTAAATGACACTTCTTTATCTTCCGATCTCACTGTTCTGTTCTCTTTCTTTATTGTCCACTCTGACCAAGTTGTCTCATCATTTAATTTGTCTGTGTTGATAGTTATCTCCTTCTCACCACATTCAATGCAATCACCATACATGCATTCTTTTTGCTTCGAGTCACATACAATTTTGTCTACCAGTTTGTCTATGTCATCTGTATCAGTTACGCCTACTTTCTTCAACGAGGAAACCATAAACTGTGTATTATCGCATAGCTTGCACAAGCACGTGTTTCTGTCTCTGTCTGTTGGAAACAAAACCCAGAATGGCCGGAGGCGACAAAATGTGGTGTAACTTATTTTAATACTTATTTCCGACTGAAACATGGCGTACAGATTCATGAGTGAATCGTTTAGGATTCTTCTCTGCTTCTTAATCTTCTTTGAAGTGACAGTATTTTTTATTCCAGTAGTAACTCGCGACACATCATCCCGTTCGTAGAAATTGTGAACAGCCTTAAGTGAGCGTCGTGATAGACTGGTGTATATTCGTGGAGTTGATGATGTTTTTCTCGTGTATATTCCACAATATCGAAGGGCACTATATTTCATCTTGTATTTTTGTAGAATAGATCCAGAAAGTAGTCGCGTAATCGAACGTTTTTCCGTATGTTTCGATGATGTTTTGTAAGATGACTTTATTTGGTCGAGTAAGGCATGGTGAAATTCAAGTGTTTTTCGAACGGCTTTCTTCGGATAATATTTCAGCAGTGATCTTGTTTTCGTTCTTGGTGTGAGGTCTTGGTCTTTGTTGGCTTTCTTATGTCTATTCAGTTCTCTAGTCCACCTCCTTTTGTACAAAGCTGCCTTCTTCTTATTTTGCTCGTTTTCTGACCTTAAGCGTATGTTGTCCCTATAGCACTTAGCTGCTACTCTATTTCTCATTCTCATAACATCTTCTTGACCTGATGGCCCAGGAGCATTTTCATCAGACTCGGGGGAAGATGGGGGTGTAACAATGAGCGTGTTTTTCTCTTCCTTTTTCGATGCCCTATATCTCTGGGAAACCTGTTTCCATTTCTTTCTTGCTGTACGTTTTTCTCTCGATGTCATGTTTTCAACAAGTTTCCTCTTTCCAACCGACTTGTCCGCGATATATTTCTTCTTCTCAGATTCTATGTAGTCTGCTCGCCTCTGTCGGTCTCTGTCTCTATTAAGCCTATACTTCCGCTGCCGCTCTGCGTTAGACATCGCCATCTTGCCTACAGCATGGATAAAGAGCAAATTAGTATTCATTGAGTAATGAAAGAAACATTCAATCCTTCACCTCCAGAAAAGGTACAACTTGGCATATGCAAACAGCACCGACCCAGATCAGCATATGCATCTGCGCTGTCTGATCAGGGTTCATGCTGGTTACCAGAAGCTTATTTTGGAACTGTTCTGTAGTATACACGAGGTGTCTGCGGCCCGCATGTCGCGCATGCGAGGCATTGATAGTACAAAAAAAAACTTTAACGAGACCCGGCCGACGGAGGCACGCACCGACGGACGGATGCACACCAACTGTGTAGAACCTCAGCAGAGTTCTAAGATGATCAAATGGATCTGGATCTGTGCTAGTTGAAAATGCCAAGATGTACGTTTTCTTGTGGGATTGCTCATATGTGATAGTCACTAAAGTAATGGGGATTATGGGGTAAGCAAACGGTCTAGCCACAGAACAGCATGCGCATCCGCACCGTCTGATCGTGGGCTACACTTTTCATCAATGAAACATCCATTATGCTTCTAACAAACATTATAGACCATTTTCACGTTTCAAAACTGTACTATTTAATCAGGGTATACACTGGTCACAAAACCCATAAGCCCCATGGCTTCAGACAGTGCCACATATTTACATTTTGTGTACTTTAAAATAGGTACACATGGAAATCTGGATGGATGGACTAACAGACGGACAGACGGACTAATGCATACCTATACCATACTAAGCATACGGGAAATGTGCACACCCTGTAACATAGCATGTCATTGCTGTTACATAGTACATATTAGTGAAAAATACTGTATGCATGTGCTAAATTAATGAGTACAGGGACCCCGATTGTTAGATCATACTCAGAGGGTCTTCCACAACATTAATAAATATCTGCAAGCACAGCTCCATGACAAATTGGGCCATATAATTCGGTCAAATGTATGTCCTGTTACGAAACCGAGTATATGCTGTTACAAATTTGATAGATAATACTGTAAACGTGTGTATGTGCTAAATGAATGAGGAATGGATATTCTGGATTGCTATATCATACACACAGGGTCTTCCACAGCATGAATAAATGTCTGCAAGTACAGCTCCATGACAGTTTGTGCCATAAAAATGGGTCATATGTATGTCCTGTTACGAAAATGAGTATGTGCTGTTACAAATGTGATAGACATTAGTGTAAACTAGTGTATTTGCTAAATGAATGAGTACATGACATTCCGGATTGCTAGATCATACACACAGGGTCT
>JBEVXV010001208.1:0-4731 GCA_040505915.1 Sedimenticola sp.
ATAATTATCGTCCAATATATTTGCTACGTTGTGGCAATTTTTGTTTTTTTGTTTTTACACAGGACGTTTTGTACCGACCTCAAAACGTGGTTTTGAGATATGCATAATTATTTAGCCGACACATAGCGGTACAATATTGATGCTTGTACATACAATAAGGGTCCACTTATTAGTGTATATATACATTGACATGCAGTGTGTGTTACTGTACAGCCGAGGTTTATCGATCGATAGACCCTATAAACAGGTTCCAGTGGGAACAGTTTTCAGTTGTGGTGCGAATAGACTAAGAAATATAACTTGTGTATTACGTCACGAGTTATGGGATAAACACATGTCTACATTTTTCAACCACAACAAAACTGTGTCGAATTTTGTATAATGGCACAGTCAATGGTGAGGAATGCTAGTCCAACGAAGCCAAAGCCTTCTTCGCCGAAGGAGGCTAGCGTGGCGGCGAAACCCACAAAGGCAGTTGGCAAGAAAACGCAACCGAAGGCTTGCAAAGAGGTGGTAAATATTGCTTCTTTCACGGAAGAAATATCGAGCATTTTGAAGCAAATGAACGATAGTCAACAAAAGTTATCAGAGAAGGTTGACAACATGTCGGGTAGAGTGAACTCTCTTTACGACTATATCCCATATGATGAATATTATGAGGAAGAAAACACTCCCAGTCAATTTCAGCTTGACGAGACGTCATCTCCAGTTGATATCGTTAGTGAGGAACAATTTGAGCCTCCCACAAAATGTGCAAAAATTTCTGGTGAAACTACTGGTGTTTTCAGTTCTCTACTAGGGAAATATAAACAAAGTGAATTATTGGACAATGAAATTGACGATGAACTCGCAGAGTTTGTCAACAAAAGTTTTCGTGGTGGTTTGTCTGAAGAGACTTACAATAATTTCACAAAGGAGATTCACCGACCTGTGAATTGCACTGGCTTAGTGAAAACACGTGTTAACCAGCAGATGTGGGGTTATTTGAAACCAAGCACGCAAACTTTTGACGCTAGAATGCAAAATGTACAGGAGGCTATAGTTAAGGCAACATCAAACCTTTGCAAACTATTGGATAAAGGAAGTCACTGTGAGGACAAAGGTTTTGATTCACAAATGGTAGAATGGGGTACCGATGCCATAGGGATACTTGGCTATGCTCACAAACTTGTAAACTTAAGGCGAAAAGAATGTCACAAGTCGGACTTAGATCGGAAATATCACCATTTGACAAGTGCAAGTGTACCATTCACTGATCAGTTGTATGGTGATGATGTGTGTAAAAATGTGAAAGAAATACAAGACATCAGTAAAATTAGTAGACAACTGTCCGTTGTTTCAAGATATCCTCGGGGAGGACGTCGGTCTACAGGCAGAATGTGGGCCGCTGGTCGAGGCAGAGCTCGTGGTCGTGGTGGCCACTATGGACGACAATGGCAGTCGTATGGGCGACAATGGCAGCCACCGGCATCAAAAAACATGCAGGCGGGGCCCAGCAGGAAATAGATACACATCAGGTAAACCAAATACAGTTTGAAGCTGGCCGATTGAAATATTATGAGGAAAATTGGAGAAATATCACCACTGATCCAGTTGTGCTGGACATGGTAAAACATTGTCATTTTGACATTGATATAGATAGTTTACCATCTCAAACACACGTTGTAAATTGTATTTTCAATGAAAATGAAAAGAAAATAGTTGACAAAGAAGTCGAGTCTTTGTTACAATTAAAGGTTATTAAACAAGTCGAACATGAAGGCAGTGAATTTATTTCTCCAATTTTCACAGTGCCAAGAAAGGATGGAGAATACCGTATGATACTGAATTTAAAAGAGCTGAACAAATATATACCATATCACCATTTTAAAATGGATACCTTTGAAACAGCTCTGACAATGATCACAAAAGATTGTTATATGGCTTCGATCGATCTCCGTCATGCGTATTATTCTGTACCAGTGGCGGAGGAGCATCAGAAGTTATTGAAATTCAGTTGGCGCGGTATTCTGTATGCCTATGTTTGTTTGCCGAACGGTATTTGCTGTGCTCCGAGAATATTTACAAAGCTGTTGAAACCTGTATATGCAACATTGCGTAAACTTGGCCACAAAAATACAGGTTATATAGATGACTCATTGCTTTCCGCAAATTCGCAAGTTGATTGTGTCCATAATATCAATGATACCGTAGATCTGATGAACAACTTGGGATTCGTGATCCACCAGAACAAGTCTGTGCAGATTCCGACACAAACTATTACATTCTTGGGCAATATTATTGACTCTGTGGCAATGATTGTCACATTACCAACGCCAAAGGTAGATAAATTGGTACAGGCCTGCTTGATATTGTACAAAAAATCACATGCAGCTATTTTGGAGGTTGCTAGTGTTATAGGCATTATGGTATCTTCTTTCTCCGCTGTAGAGTATGGCCCACTGTTTTATAGAAACATTGAAATTGGGAAAATTAACGCTTTAAAAATGTCAAAAGGCAATTTTGACTGTCAAATGATTGTGACAGATCTGATGAGACAGGATCTGTTGTGGTGGATAAATAATCTGCACAGCCAGAAGAGACATATTTGTCACGGAAATCCTGTTTTGACCATTACATCAGATGCGTCACAGTCTGGCTGGGGTGCAACTTGTAACGGTGAAAGCATTGGTGGCAGATGGAAACCTGAAGAATCTGGTCATCATATCAATGTCCTGGAACTAAAAGCAGCATATATTGCAATCAGAGCATTTTGCAAAGACAAGCATGATATCCATGTCAAAGTCAGAACAGATAATATATGCACAATGACCTACATAAATTCCATGGGTGGAATCCGTTCTTTGCAGTGCAACAGTATTGCAAAGTCTGTGTGGTCATGGTGTATAGAGAGAGATATATGGATTTCGGCATCTCATGTTCCAGGTATTGAAAATGATGCAGACTTTTCATCTCGTAATTTTAATGAAAATGTGGAGTGGATGTTGGATAAGGAAATAGTTGAGCATTTATTTCTTATCTATGATACTCCAGATTTAGACATGTTTGCATCTAGACAAAACAACCAGCTTTCACGATATGTTTCCTGGAAGCCAGATGCAGGTGCAGAGGCTGTTGATGCTTTTTCTCTGGATTGGGCCAATACATATTTTTATGCCTTTCCACCATTCAGTTTGGTGTCCAGGCTGGTACAGAAGCTGGAGAGGGACAAGGCAGACTGCATACTGGTGATACCGATATGGCCGACCCAGATCTGGTATCCGAGGGTGATGGAACTGCCGATAGACATTCCACGGATTATTCCTATGAAAACGAACACACTTGTCATACAAAACACAAACAAAGTTCATCCACTGATCCAGAAACTTAATTGATGGCTGTCGGTTATCCGGCATGAATTACAAAACAGAAATGTTTCAGTCGAGGCTACCCAAATTATCATGGCCTCGTGGCGAACAAGCACCAAGAAACAATATAGCACATATGTCGCTAGGTGGTCACAGTTCTGTAGTGAAAGACGGATTAATTCGTTTCAGACGAATGTGAGTGTGGTGTTAGATTTTCTGACTCATCTTTTTCAACGTGGATGTGGTTACAGTGCAATTAATACAGCACGGAGTGCACTTTCTGCTACTGGGTTGATTATAGATGGTTTTGCAGTTGGTGCACATCCACTTGTTGTCCGTTACATGAAAGGTGTGTTCAATCTTCGTCCAACGAAGCCAAAATATAGTACAACTTGGGACGTTTCGAAGGTCCTGCTATATATAAGGAAACTATCACCAGTGTCTAGTTTGCCTTTGAAGTTATTGACACATAAGTTATGCATGTTGATTGCACTAACATTAGCTAGTAGAAGTCAGTCACTTCATCTACTTGATGTTGCAAACATGAAAAAGGGTTATACAGGATATACATTGTGTTATAGACATTTGTTAAAACAAGCTAGACCTGGGTCAGGTAACCCGGTAGCACATTTACAAGCGTATCCAGCAGATAGACGGCTTTGTGTAATTTTTGTGCTCAAAGAGTATTTAGAACGAACACAGCATGTTCGAAATAATGAAACACGTTTGTTCATTAGTTATGTAAAGCCACATAAGGCAGTAACAAGTAGTACTGTTAGTCGCTGGCTTAGAGAGGTCATGTTCAAGTCTGGTATAGATTGCGAGCAATATGCAACACATAGTATACGAAGTGCATCAGTTTCTAAGGCTCAGCAGAATTATGTTCCAATATGTGACATTCTAAAAGTAGCTGGGTGGACAAATGCTCAGACTTTTGCTAGGTTTTATAATAAACCTATTACTGACAGCAATCAGACATTTGCTAATGCTGTTCTCACAGGTTAGTGAACAGTAATGTTTCAGATCATTATGTGTTCAGATGGACATGTATTATGGGTATAATTTGGGACATGATTAAATGTGGTTTAATTGTTACATGTATTTGATGGTTTGTTTCATGTTCCAAAAAATACGCTTTGAAGTCTCATTTGAGACCGGAAGTGTTATGACGTAATAGAATCCCCCAACTAAACGAGACTTACCTAAAG
Source organism: Sedimenticola sp. (assembly GCA_040505915.1). Classification (GTDB taxonomy): domain Bacteria; phylum Pseudomonadota; class Gammaproteobacteria; order Chromatiales; family Chromatiaceae; genus Vondammii. The sequence continues at coordinate 4,556 of JBEVXV010001208.1, forward strand.
TTGAAGTTTGGTTGGGATTCTATATAGTCATATAAACACTGGAGGGATCAAATGCCCGCCCATGAAATGGGACCCACCCCTTCAGTTTTTCACAGGATATGTGATATCTTCTGTATAATATGTTACATAATTTTAGTATTTTTACTAATTCCGACATGATTTGTATTTTTTGGAGC
>JBEVXV010001209.1:0-3045 GCA_040505915.1 Sedimenticola sp.
TACATATATATATATTCATATGTATGTGGATGAATTTCTGTCACATGGGGTGGCGGATGATTATAATGTTATGCACAATAGTTTTACAACAAGCCCTAAAGGAGGGATTCAAAATGGCAGTAAAACACACACCAACTAAAGAAGTTCATAAAGGCACCAAGGGGGGTAAAACCGGATGTGGTTTTAATACTCGAGAAACCCCCAGTCATTGGGTGTCAACTTCAGAAAAAATTACATGCGCTAAAAACGGATGTAAAAATTAAGTTTTATTTTTGCATTAATAAACATTAGAGCTTGGAGGTAACGGTAGGTCTTGAAGTCAATGTGAGTATCTTGTTTGGGTTGGAAGCGAGCGTTAATGCGACGGTTAATACTTTAGTGGAGGTGTTCATGGAAAATTCATTCGTTTTGTTTTTTAGCGTTTGGTGCGGGGTGGCGTTTTTGCGGGCCTAGTTGGGGCACTTCCAATTCAAGCGAGAGATTAGCACTGATGAATAATCTGCTCTATCCAGGAAAAACGAGAGGGGGTGCAAATCCCTTTCCCCGCACTAAATTTTGGTATAGGTAAGTGGTAAAAATGCATAACAATTTAAATCAACCTGACATTTTGTTCGCTAGCGCTCTCAAAATGACAGGTTATTTACGGCGTTAGGTGCAGTTACAGATGAGAGTAATTAAGGACGATGAGGAGAGTCTATACCTTGAGGGGCCTATCCCATACTCGGGTATCGTAAACGTAGGCAGCCATCAAAGTTACAAAAAGCTTGCGCTCACAAAATCGCCGAACTTCCCGGCGAAATACGCTCGTGGGCTAATGGTCTATTCTGAAATACAAGAGCTATGGTTATGGTCAAAAGTCTTCAGAACAGCAATGCCGCATATTATAGGTCTGCCGAAATTAGAAACGCTGGATATTCTTTTTTTACGCAAGCCAGGCAGTCGCCTATGCTCGTTTTCTGACGCCGAAAAGCTCAAAATATTTCGCTGTAATACTGGACTAATCGAATCCGACCTAATCGCAATTTCCTCTGCACCCGCACTAGAGGTATTTGGAGCTCAGTCAGCGATGGTGACGGATAGGGCGCTTGATGCATTAATGAAAGCGCCAAATCTCCATTCTGTCGACTTAGAAGCGACTGGCTTCTGCGATAGCTTCGCTGCGAAAATAGCCGAATCAACACAGATAACGACACTAGAGTTAGGAAGCAACCCTATATCTGCGGCTGGTTTTAAATCTATCTGTTCAATGTCCCAACTAAAACACCTTGATATTTGGCACACAAATATTAAAGCCCACGATTTGGTTCATTTAGAAAACTTGGAAAAGTTGGAATATTTGTCAGTTGGTGGATACTATGACTGTGACGAACTGAAAGCAGAAGATATTCTGCCAATTATCTCAAAGATGCCTTCGATTAGACGCTTGTGGCTAGACGGCGTTAGCTTAACGGAAGCACAGAAAGCTGAACTCACAGAAAAATATGAATATTTCCGGAATTAGGAACTATGAATGGCACACCTAACAAGAGTAAGCACCGGATTCACTTTTTCTCTGGCTACGCCTCCAAAAAAGTAATCCGGTGTTACTAGCGTTAGAAACCAAAAGGAGATTAAATGGACGCTCTATCAATATTTGAAAGATTACTTGGTGATAATGCTGGAATATTTATAGGTATAATGACAGGGGTTTTTAGTGTCCTGATAGCATTACCAATGTATCGAATCTTGGGGCGGCGAACTAGAATTTTCTACTCTGAAGGCACTGAAGACTCTGATGGTGAGTATGAAGATAGATTAAAGATAAAACATTTGGAAAGAGAGGTTTCAAAACTAAGAAAAGAAATTTCCTCAGGTTTGCTAAAAAACGCATCCGAGTTGATTGACAGAGAAGTTTCTACTTATCTAGCCAATAACTTGGAATCAATGACCACCTCAAAGCTTGAAGACACGTAACCGTTCACGGGCATAAGGACAGTATTTTCTGACCTCAGCCCAGAAAACACAGATTATCCATAAACATTATTCTGGTTTCAGAAGCCAATTTCCTGTACCGTACGGATATGGCACAGACCACGATCACAATACGGGGTAGGAAATTCCAGCCCGACACAGCACTTATCAACCAACTGCTATATGAGAATCCAGCTTGGGGACGTTCCAGGCTGTCGGTTAAGCTCTGCGAGTTATGGGACTGGCGTGCTCCTAACGGCCAAATCAAAGATATGGCATGCAGGAACCTGTTGCTGCGACTTGAAAAAGCCGGGCACATAGTCCTACCACCTCGCCAACGAAAGTCCCCTAATGAGTTTCGCAATCGAGCTCCGATATATGTACAACATTGCACTGACCCCATTGATGGTGCCTTGGCAAACTTGTTACCTATTCGAATAACATGTGTTACCACCGGCTCAAAGCAAGACCGACTATTCCGATGCCTACTTGCCGGTCATCACTACCTGGGTTACAAAAATACCGCAGGCGAGAACATGAAATATCTCGTCCACAGCCAGGAGGGTCTACCGCTGGCCTGCATCCTGTTTAGTGCGGCGGCCTGGAAGTGTGCATCACGCGACATCCACATCGGCTGGACCTCATCGGTATGTGAGCGCAATCTGCACTCCGTAGCCAATAACGCCAGGTTTCTAATTTTGCCCTGGGTTCGGGTGCCGCATCTGGCTAGCCATATCCTCTCCCGCGTGGCCAGGCGAGTAAGCCGCGACTGGATGGATAAATATGCCCATCCCATCTATTTGCTGGAGAGCTTCGTCGACCGCTCTCGCTATCGTGGAACCTGCTATAAGGCCGCTAATTGGACCCGCACCGGACAGACCACTGGGCGCACTCGTAACGATCAATACAACACCATCCGGACCAGCATCAAGGATGTTTACATCTATCCTTTGACGCGTCGCTATCTGGGCAGGTTGTGCCATGAAACCTGAGGAGGCCCTTGTTATCTACCAAGCGGGGCAGAAGGTTGTGGTTTCTAAGCTGTGCGAGCTGAGTGCCACCGTGACCGCACAGGAGAAAAAAATTGCCTCTCTG
>JBEVXV010001210.1:0-6430 GCA_040505915.1 Sedimenticola sp.
CCGCGCACGTGCGCGCATGTGGCCCCACCCACTCATCATGTCACCTGCTTTGGGGGCACGGGCGGCCGCACAACACCGATTGATTATTATTATTATTATTATTATTATTCCTTTTATTTCCTCCAAATAAGGAGAGCTCACAACATATTTACATGGTACATACATGTTGAATAAAAAAAAAGCACAACAAAAAAAACACAAACACACAACATTTAACATGCATATATGATTGCATGTAAATGAATGTACACAAAAACAAAATCCTGACTGTAACTGCGACGTCTCGTCGACTAATATTGGCCCAGTACCGAGATTACGCAAATTACTTGCCGGCGCACACGTGGAAGACGCATAGTACTTCCACATCTACTCCGATGCTTCACTGGTTATAATATAAGAATAGCCACTCAAGCCTGGGACAATAAATCGACGAGACGCCAACAACCAGCTTACGTGAACAGTACCATCAACTCACATATTTTTCAATAGTTATGTTACATTATGCCATTTCATAAAACATCGCAACTTTATGGACAAAGGCTACAGCAATTTTCATGAATGAGTTAACTGTGTCATTGCTGCATTGTAGCATGTCTGTTGCACCAAACAACACACATATCTGCTTATTTAAGTCAAGGGAGACAAACTCGGTTAGTGTATCCTCGCCACAAACGCAGATAATGTCTCGCAATAGTTTAAGCCTATGGGGCTCTGAGAGCCGGCATTCATATAGAATGTGAAGAATCAGTCTTTCTGTGCTAATGCCACATCTTAGACATACGCGCTTATAATCATTATAAAAGAATTGGCCTAGCAGTTTTATTGTTGATCGACACGCTTTAAGGTACATCCTATTCTCAATAGCCATTGACCACAGGACCGATGGCGAGCTGCTATTGTTAATATATTCAGATAAAACTATATTGTCCCTATTTTCACGCACCTTCATCTGGTCGTATTTGCAGAAATTGTTTCTTATGCAATGTTTCCATTGTAATGTTGTCATAAATAGACCCGATTCCTTAAAATGAAGAATGACGTACGTTAACGAGTGTTTTCTTAATACACGATGAATATCCGGTATGAAACCCTGCGTCGTGCTTGTATTCGCTTCATAACTTGTTAGGCGATTAACAAACATTGCTTTAGCGGATCTGTCCCATGGTAAGTTACAAAGTTGTCCAAGGAATCTTAACTTACGTTTCTCTATTTCAGATTCTATGGCGTGCATGTTAAGTAGAAAGTACATTAAATTAGTTCTTGTCTGGAGACCGAGATCTTGTATATATTTCAAGCAAAATCGGTGGGCTACTTCAATCTTCATTATGTCACTTTGACTAATGTCCGTCCATAGTTCACTTCCATACAGAGCACGAGGAATCACCACTGATTTGTAGATAGATATGGACGTCAGCGGATTGAGACCGTATTTGTTTATGCCGCTGTTAATAAAACCGAAGAATGTTCCGCGCAGTTTTTTGCAGGCCTCTTCAACACAATCTTTTAATGTGAACTGTCGATTCATTACTATACCTAGGTGAGTATATTTTTCACACTCATTTATAGCACTGGATCCCAATTTCCACTCTCTACAACTTGTCAGTTTATCCTCGTCAGATTCATTGAACACAATAATGCCGCATTTAGCAGCATTGTACTCATAGCGCCATTTTGTGGAATAACTATAACACTGTTCAATCATGTTTGACAGACCTTGTTTAGTATATGATGCAAGCACCATGTCGTCAGCCACAGTGGGACAGCAACAGCTTAGCTGATGAATGACTGTTCCGCAACCAGACGATTCTAATGTAGTCAGAAGATCGTTGATATACGCGAGATAGCACATCGGGGAACTTACACCACCTTGCCGCGTTCCCTGACCAATTAGGAATGGCTTGGATCGAAACCCTTCGTGTAGCACATAGCTGGTCATCTCACTGTACATACTAATTAAACTCTTCACAATATAATTGTCAATACCCAGGCGATTCAGTTTCACAAATAATCCGTCATGCCAGACTCTGTCAAAAGCTTTCCGCACATCTAAAAAACACACAAACAATCTGCTGCCCATTTCTCTCGCGTTGTAAATGCACTCTTTTAGCATGAATGACGTCATCACACACCCCATTTGCCTCTGAAAACCACCCTGCATATGCGAAATATTTAAGACACCTGATTTCTCTATACGACGACAAATAATTCTTTCAAATAGTTTCAACAAGGACGATGTGAGCGTTATAGCACGATAATTATCGGGATCAGTTTTACATTTTCTTCCACCTTTATGTAAAGTTACTATTACACCCGTTTTCATACCGTCGGGAATATACGAATATTGCAGCATACTGGTGTAAAGTTTACAAAGAGTGTAGCACAACTGATCGCCACCATACATTACATGCTCATAGTTTATACGATCATCACCGGGTGCTTTATTCTTTTTACACATTTTTATGGCGTTGTGTATTTCATCAATGGTACATGTAACGGCTGAGATATTATCAACAGGCAATTCTTTAATTCGCTCAGCTTCATTTGTAATGCCTTCCTTAAAGTTGTTATCATATTCAGCATTGTCAGATGGAGTGTATAACGTTTTGAAGTATTCACCCCAACCATGTGCAATTGACTCTGCATCCCTGAAAGTTTCGCCACTGAAATTTATTTCATGACCTGGTGATGAAGAGGATACTCCTCGACGAGCGTTAACCAACCTCCAGAACTTGTTACTGTCCAGTTCAGCAGCCTCGTCCAATTCACCTTCACATTTATCACAATACGCCTCCACAGCTAGTCTATGATAGTATCGGAATATCCGTTTGGAATCTTTGTACTCAATGTACGATGAATGTTCGCAGTTTCTCGGTTTGCCATTTGCTATCCAGGATTTCCGATTTCTCTTCATGATATTATGTAGATTTGTCAAGTCTTTGTTCCAATAAGGCTTCAAAAATGGTTTAAATTTGATTTTCGGTATAGTTCTCTCACTACATTTGAACATTATTTCAACAAGTTTATTATATAGGATGTTTATGTCTTCAGCCGTCTCAAGTGCAAGTTTGTCGACATCGAGGCTCCTACGTAGTTCACCAGAAAGCTCAGTTTCATATAAGCAAAGGTGATCCGCAGTTGCTTTCTTCCAGTTAGTACGAGGAACCTTTATATCGACATTACGAACACTTGTGACTGGGAATTGCAACTGGCATGAAACTGGTCTATGTCTAGACACATTTAATGATTCATCAACAATAACTTCACAGCTTCGAACAGTGTCCAAACTTTCATATGTAATCATAATATGGTCTATTAATGATTGATATTTGCCATCGTATGACACAAACGTGGCATTAGCACCCACACACATATCTAGCAAGTTCACTGGTACCATATTACAACTAGATAATAAGTCATTTAGTAATCTGCCCCTGAAGCTTGTTTGTTTTGTTGTATTTTTACCACATAGGTGAGTATTGAAATCTCCAAGTAAAATCACAGTTCCCTTGTCCTTATATGTACATGTAATGTCAAATAATTTATCTAAATACTGTTTGTATAGTTCCGCTGAGTGATTTGTACATGGTAAATATACTTGGAACAAATATAGATATACACCACTATTTACCTCATACCTAATACCGATGATTCTATCATCACTTAATGAGATTGGTACAATATATGGATCTAAGGTTACTTTCCATAAAAATGCTACACCACCCTTACCTACACGTCTCCTGCTGGGCAAGCGTAGATCTGTGTCAGCAATAGCATACGATCTGTACCTACTATCAAGGCTATTTAGAAAATGCAAATCGTGTTCATAAAGCCAATGTTCCGATAACCCACAAATATCTATCGATTTTCGATCTAGCAATTCACACAGGTAAGCGCTACTGGACATAATCCCAGTAGCATTCCACGTAACGATGTTTATGTCCATGACTGAGATAAGATATTATTAATCATCCCCACCATAGTCTGGTAGTAGGTACGGATTGTATTCATTCACATAACTTGGCCAGGCAGAATTGTCACCATTTCGTTTGAATGTCTGTGCTCTCTTGCCAAAACCAGAGTACCTGTTGTTTGTCCTGTTTGAGTAATTACCCTTATTTACCCACGGTCGGCAGACAACATGCTCTGGCCAGAAATACGCATCCTCAATCAAAGAACAGTTTTCATCAGCCTCAACATTCAAGCGAATGACGACATTTCCGTAATTCCGTTTACTTCTGAAAATACGAATCATTGACACTTTAGGGCCCCTTTTCGTGACATAATTATAGAGTTTGTTTTCGGTAATACTGGGCTTAAACCCACCTATGTAGTACCGTTTCGGCGGGACGCATACATATTCAGAAAAATCATCATCAGAATCCACATTTCCGGACATATCAGGGTAAGGATAATCACGATTTTCGTTACCATGTAAGCCAACCCGAGTATTACTAGTGTTCGACTTACTATACCGCCCGGCAGCTACAACAGTATTAATTTTCTGTCCTAAGGTAACATTTTCGCGTATTGTATGCGAATGTCTAGAACCATTTGGGACAGGGACATTATAGTGGGGTGACGGGCAAATGTTGCCCGGAGCGGAATGGATTGACTCTGCACACGCTGGCCCCGCACTCGGCACTGCGTTGCAGTCAGATATTACTGTAGTATTTTGTGTTTGCTGACTACTGTTCAATTGTGTAGAGACAGAATGGACATTATTTGAACATTGTATATTTGTTACATCCCTATTACTCTTGATTAGCCCTTTGTCGTTACGATGCATACTGTACGGTGGGCTATGCAATACTACAGCTGTAAATTGCTCATTAGCATCGTCGCTCGCACTGATGTCGTCCATTCCTGACCGAGTGTAATGCGCATGCACCGCAGAATGGTTAGACGTTCCCTCCGTGTCAGCAGGAGAATGTTCCGCTGCCATGGGCGGAGCCGCCACCCGTAACACACCAGCCCCGCATGCGGATACCACAGGGTCAGAATGAGCACCAGACTGTACAAGCTTATTATCAATTGTAACACCGGAATATGCATTGCTGTCAGTACAGTTTTCAATACATTTTGTACTTGAGTAACAGAAATCATGAGCAGAACCAGATGGGAGATCCAGAGCCTCCGCCCTGTGAGCTCGGCATGGCTCGACGTTAGCCGGGCCCGGCTGAGAGACCCTCTCCGGAGACGCTGGAGCACCCGCTGGTTCCACGTGATGTCTGTCTACCAGGCTCCTTTGCACATCAGTATTGCCATATAGTATTGGGACATTAACAGAACACTGGTCATGCATGGGCGTGGCTCTATCTGCTTGCTGTACGGACGGTTCTATTGACTCGGCAGACGGAGACACGACCGAACTAGACCCCGGATTCTGGTATGACATTGGTTTTTGAATATCAGTCGCTCGTAAGATTTTCGCTAAACTATCAGCTTTTTCTGCTTTACATAGTTTATTGCCTTGCGGAGATAATTTAGTCAAACGTTTTTGTGCACATGTACTTTGTAGGCGCTGAACGCTCAGTTGTATATTGTTTATTGAAGTCTCGCAGCATTTCAGTTTTTCAGACATTACTTTCAACTCACTTTTAATATTGCTGATCCCCAGACTTCTTTGCGAACCAAACCGTTCTAAGGCAATAGAAACACCTTTCAGTTCTTTACTTGTTGTACATTTCAATTGTTCAATGTCAGATTTCAGCTCTTTCAGAGACCCTGTTAAAAGCTTAATTTGGTCTTGTCTGATTTCAGTGACCGAGAGCTTCTGCTTTATGAGCATAAAATCGGCTCGCATATATGCCATATCATTTTTTAGTTGTTGAAACTCCACATGACAATCACATTTATTGTCGAGGTTTCCGCCGTGCGAAATAGATTGAGATCGGTTGCTCTTATTGATTCTGGGTAGACTCATTAACTCTGTGAGATCACTGAATTCCCCACCATCAAGGACCGTGACTAAACAGTGTACATCCCGTGCTAGTTTTGTTGCCACGGAGTCACCAGCACGTGTTCTAACCCGTCGCTTTAGCTCGACTTGTAAACCATATGGAAATGCCGACATATCTTTCACAATATCGAACAACTGACATCGTATTGTTTCTATAGTGGTTTCACACGACCCGCAGCTCGTCAGCAGTTTGTTCACGAACATTTCTTTCGGCAACTGACGTGCTAATGTTGTAAGTTTCGTGAACCTGTCACCACAGTGTACGTCGACGTCATCGTCCATGAGAAGATCCGTCAACGAGTCGTCGATACCCTCCGCCTTTATATGAACAGGACGACCGCTTTCACAGCGAAACGAGTCCTGTGTAGTAGGAAAGTTACACTCCTGATCAGGTTGTTTGAGGTAGGTCTGTGAACTGACGAACCCATCGATGCCGGCGTCATATACTTGTTTCACCATGGTTTCATCCTC
>JBEVXV010001211.1:0-2541 GCA_040505915.1 Sedimenticola sp.
GGTCGCCTACGAAATGCTCTGGTCGGGAAAGGCTTATACCCCCAAAGAGGCAGAGGCAGCTAAAGCGGCCAAGCTGAAGCATGTAGCATAAGGAGCAGGGGGTACAGCCTGGGTACGGAAAGAGCTTCCGCACCCTGCTCACGCCCTTTGCCTGCATCCATCCATCTAGCCATCCATCCAGGTCAGCTTCTCGCACTCCCCCCCGCGAAACAGAACGCATTCGCAAAGCGCAAATCCTTTTGCAAAACAGCAGGGACGAGCACACATCGACTTATATAACATATTGATTTAACAGATATAAAAAACTGGCCCACTTCCTGCGTTATCTCTTTAAACGTTTCTCAGCAGGAGCAATACCATGTGGGACATTTTCACCGTGATCAACGTCAGCGATTCCGAACAGCTGAAGGCGTCATGACCGATCTCACCTACCGTCTACATCACATCCTTGCCGGCGCTTGGCGAAGGCGCTACCTGATTGTGCTGCCGATACTGATCCTGCCCCTGGTGGGTCTGGTGATTGGCCTAACCAGCCAGAAACGCTTCAGCGCCCACACCAGCATGTTGATTCAGGAGACGGCCAAGATGAATCCCTTCCTGAAGGATCTGGCCGTCTCCTCCATGCTCAAGGAGCGCATGGCCACCTTGCAAACCCTGCTGCACAGTCGCCATATCCTCGGCAAGGTGGCAGAGGAGCGGGGGCTGCTCAATGATGAGAGCGAAGATAGCGAGCGTGATCTGGTGATAGAGGAGCTCTCCGATGCCCTCAAGGTGGAGATGGAAGGGAAGGATCTGATCCGCATCGACTATCTCTCCAACCGCCCCGATGGAATGAAAGAGACCCTGGAGTCGGTCAGCAAACATTTTGTTGAGCAACTGTTGGCACCGGAACGCTCCTCCATAAAGGACTCCGCCCACTTTCTCTCCCAGCACCTGCAGCAGCGCCGTATAGATCTCGACGCGGCGGAAACCGCCCTGGCCAACTTCAAGAACCTCCACGCCGCTGCACTGCCGGAGCTACACGCCGGTAACATCACTCGCCTGGCACAACTGCGTCAGCGCCTTGCCGAACGTGAAGCGGAGCTGGCCGGCATGGAGAAGAGCCTCGGCGGTCTCGATCGCCAGCTCTCCCAAACCAATCCGGTACTGGGACGAATTGAGGATCAGGTTGTCACTCTGCGCGGTGACTTGGCGATGCTTCGTGCTCGCTATACCGACCAGCACAGCGAGGTCAAAGCTGCACTGCGCAAGCTGAGCCACCTTGAAGATGAACGCCAACAGCTCCTGGCCCAGGGAAATCCAGGTTTGGAGATGCAACAGCTATGGGATATCGCCGGTAGCGTGGCAGTGACCAAAGCCGGTGAGCTTGGCCAACCCCTTCTTATCTCCCAGCTGGAAAACCTGCAACTGGCACGCAGCAAAGTGGAGGGATTACACGAAGAGACCCGCCGCCTGAAAGAGATGATCGACGATCTGCAACAGCAGACTACCGGCTTCGGAAAACAGGAACAGCAACTGACCAAGCTGCAACGCGACCTCAAGGTAAAGCGGGAGCTCTATGAAGAGCTGCTGCACCGCTATGAAATGGCCCTCGTCACCGGCTCATTGGGTGATTTTGAACAGGCTAAGCGCGTCAAGGTGATCGACCGCCCCTTTACCCCCAGTGCACCCTCCAACCCGCCTCTGCTGTTATTCATTACTGGCGGCGCGCTGGGGGGGCTTCTTCTCGGTTGTGGTCTCGCCACCCTGTTAGAGCTGAGCGACACCCGGGTACGTCGCCGCAAACAGTTGGAGGCGTTGACAGGCGTACCCGTCTTCAGCCGCATCCCCCCTCTTGGCACCATCGGCATCCAAGGAGCCTAAAATGAAAACTATCATACAAGTGGTTCAGCACCTCAGCCCTGGCGGCATCGAGACCATGGCTCTCGACCTGCAAGCTTTTGCTGCACAGGATGAGCGCACCATCATTGTCAGTCTGGAGGGTGATCGCAAGAGCGCCCTGGCCAAGTGGCCACGGCTGCGAGAGCGTGCCAAGGGCATCATCTTTCTCAACAAACAGCCAGGCTTCAGTCTTAAGCTGTTGAGTGAACTGCGCCACCTGTTCAAACTCTTGAAGGCCGATTGTGTACACACTCACCATATTGGCCCACTGATCTACGGTGGTCTGGCCGCCCGCTTGGCTGGCATCCAACGGCTAATCCACACCGAGCACGATGCCTGGCACCTTAACGATAAGCACCGCCGTACCCTGCAACGCTGGGCACTGCGCCTTACCAACCCCCTGTTGGTGGCCGATGCCACCAGCGTGGCCCGGGGAATTCGTGCCCATCTGCGGCAACGACAGGTACGCATTATCCACAATGGCATAGACAGTGAACGCTTCCGTCCTGGCGACCAACACTTTGCACGACAGCAGATGGGACTACCCGACAAAGTATCCCTGATCGGTTGTAGTGGCCGCCTGGAGCAGGTGAAGGGGCAAAATATATTGCTTGATGCCCTTTACCAACTGCCTGATGAGACCCATCTGGCGCTGGCCGG
>JBEVXV010001212.1:0-3095 GCA_040505915.1 Sedimenticola sp.
AAATATGAAGTCAGCCACATAATATGATGGAAAAGCATCTTGGTCAGATAATAAAGTGCATTTTGATGCGTGTGCTGAAAGCGGTGGATGAAAAAGAAAATGGACTATACTTAGCCGCAACCTTGAGAGGCCAGGCATAAGGTATGTTTGGAAATCTGGTGACACGATCAAATGACTACCATAAGTATGTAACAGCGTTGGGAGAACGATTTCTCCACCAAATCAGAACTATACTATGTACTGCTTCGGGAAATGTGCCAGAAAGCAACCAAAGTGTGGCAAAATAGAAATCAATACAAGACATACGGCGGCTAACTGGCCTGGCTTATCCAACAGCACCAGCAGACGTCCGAGAGACGTTGGCCAAATAATAGCTCATTGATTCACTATCAAATGTTGATATGCGTATCAGAATAAAACAAGCTAGGCCAACAGACTTAAATGATGCAGTTTGCCATGTAGTTGAAAGAAAGACGATAGAAGGACAGGGGTAGATGCATAATATACAACAGGAATAATATGAGAAAGCAGACAGAACAATGAATATGTTGAATAATGTTATGTGAGGGACGACATGCGATGTCTGAAGACACAATATCAATCACAAAATGTTCAAATTCAGAGCTAGTTTTGGTGTCAAAACAATCGACCAGAGCCCCAAAACTCAGCACAGAAATTATATTATTGTGGCAGTGTTACTTACTTCGAAAGGAATTGTCCCGAACATAAACGTAGATCCTGCTTTGCACAGAGAGACCCACACCAGAAAAGATTGCCCAAGAGTGAAAGCTAGGAGCGCAAACAAGGGTGACCAACATAACGGGCGAATAAACACTTCTTCTCCAGAAGGCTCTTGATTATACATAGGTGCCGAGATCAACAGATACAGTGTGTCATCATGTCTAGTTGATACAGGTGCTTCATGAACAATAGTGTTGAGTCGGTCATTAGTCAGTTTGACATGCAAATATTCTTAATAGCATGTGGAAGTCCCTTAGACATAAAGGGCAAAACGAACATTTGCATTGATATATGTGAAACAAGATGCACGATGCAAGTTATCATTGCTGACATGAACAATGATGCGATATTAGGCCATGAATTAAAAAAGCAAAGGTGTAAAATGTATGTGTCAGCCAACACAATGGAGTTTAAATGAAACAATTACCAATTAAACTGGGCAGATATGTTGCTATCGAGTTAGTCTCAGATCAAGTCACATTCCTAGCTAGGTCAGAAATGATTGTCCATGGCAAGGTATTGATAACTGCCCTTTCAGAAAATATATGAGCATTGTCAAATGCATCCATTGAGTTATCATCCAGGAGAGATACCGGTATACTAGGGGAACAATTTCTGATACACATCCATGATCAGGTTACGCTCAGATTAATGAATCTTTCCGATGAGCATCAGGTTTTGTACCAAGGAACTAATGTCGCTAGAGCAAGCCCAGTCACAGAAATACAGCAGGAACATGAAGGTTCAGATACGTACTCAAACAGCATAGGTTCGCGACAATTTATAAAAATCGATAGAACTATTATTGGTATAAACAACAAAAAGAGATTTCGAAACCATTGTGCAAGTATGAAAATGTATTCTCAATAGCAGACAATGACATAGGACGAGCAGACATCATCAGAGATCAACGAGATGTTGGGAAAGATAATTATTATAAAACCCTTAATAAGTCATTGGTCAGTTGCATAGTTATGGTGTTATGGTGCGAAAGAAAGATGGTAGCCAAAGGTTTTGCATTGACTACATATAAGTCAACGATGTTACTATCAAAGATGCATACCCACTGCTAAGAGTTGATGAATGGCGAGATCAACTATCTGAGGTCAAATATTATTCTAGCATGGATATTTTGGTTGGTTGGTTGATTGCAGTTTAACGGCATTTTAACATATTTTTTATGCCGTCTCCTGGAGAGTGGAGAATTACGGATATACGACCGGGCATATATCCCTCAACTCTTTTTGCGAAGGAATCCCCCTGGTTCTTTAACGTGCTGGTGGATAGCACCGATACACGGGACCGCCGTTTTGAGTCCCCATCAGAAAGGACTAGCATGGATATGAATTGGGTATTGGCGGGTAGACGTTGGCAGAGATGATAGAGAGAAACTGCGTTCAAAAGCCGGAAGGAATTATTTGATTGATTGATTGATTGATTGAATGTGGTGTTACGTCTGTTCAGCAGCAATGGCTATATACAGACGGGTCGACGGGGTAGAGTCCCGTACCTCACCACCAAATGGGAGAAAGTCACAAAATCACACTCAATATTTACAACAAAATTTATTCAGTGCTGAAATTATAACAATCTTGACCTGGTGTGCCCTACAAAGACACCAGATCACTTAGCCCATCCGCTATTAAGGGGTATAACTTGATCCAACTCTCAGATACACTTTACAAATACCGGAGGACCAAACCAGGTGAAATATAGGGAACCGGAAAGGATGAACCCCATCGTTAATTTTACCCTTCACATATGAATTCAAAGAAATACAGAAAACGTTCCATGACCACGACACATGTGTAACACTCATGTTTATTTCAGTTTTACTCGTGCTTTCACCACCTCCATCAGCAAGTTTTCGCTTGCGGCCCCGACTCTTCTTAAAAGTGTCCATTTTCAAAATTGCCTGAGTGTCTTAGTAACACAGATTACATCATCGACTTCATCCTAGGTCTTGTAACATACAAAAACTCGCGTACGTTATGACAAGTAGACATGATTTACGTAACAGAACAGCAAAACCGATGATAATTTCGTTACCCAAATGAAAATGTTGTTGCTGCCATTAAAACATGTTTCCTTATACCCCCACCCACACACGAATACGTTTGGTGGGGGTATAAAACTGTAGTAGTTAAAACATTTTGTCATTTGGGTAATTTATAATGATACTCAATGAAATGACAAATCGTTTGTAAAGTGTTCTTTTTCAATCTCGACATTGTATGTAATCCCTAAATACTAATATGATGTATCTAAACTAGTTAGAGTCTGAAAAGCAGCTTGAAAGGATGTATCATTTATGTATCTTGGACATCTGATTAAAAGTTTATGATGTCAGGATA
>JBEVXV010001213.1:0-17107 GCA_040505915.1 Sedimenticola sp.
GAAAATTACGGATGCACCCGGATTGAAGGTCTCTATAACCCCTCTCTCGTCGGCGGTGATGATGGCATCTTTTACGGTATCGAGAATGGCACGGATGCGGTGCTCATCCGCTTCTGCACGTCTGATCGCCCTTTCGGTCTCTTCACGGGCGGCCGTCAAACTCTCCGCCAGTGCAAGGGCTTGACCTGCCTGCTTGTCACTGCGCTCCCGTAGCTCCTGCATGATTTTCAGCTGCGCCCTCACCTCCTCACTTCTCTCCGCCAGCAGTTTCTCAGCCTTGTGTCGATTAATCGCCTCGACACGGAAGAACTCCATACTGCGAGCCATCTCACCAATTTCATTTGAGCGGTCAATTTCAGGAATGGTGATTTTAAGATTTCCACCAGCCATATCACGCATGGCGTGAGAGAGTTTCTTGATGGGTAATACAATGTGACCATGAATCAACCAGAGTATAAGCAGCCCAGTAGTCGTTGCACCAATCAGCAGCGACCAGAGAATAAACGCCTCTACACCACCAATCTTCACCATCGTATCGGTAACTACACCAGAGCTTGACTCAATGGAGCGTGCCACCTCCCGGTCAAGAGTGATAAGACCTCGTATTGCGTGACTGTCATCTACTTTCACAGCCTGGTCCAGCGCCTCGATAGTAGATTTTTCTGCAGCCAACTGCACCACCAGGTCGATACCACCCCTATAGTGTTTCAACATGGTCTCGATATCGGCTAGCGCGACCTCCTCTGCGCGGGTGACCCCAACCTGCCGATATGTACTGATGATGGAGAGCGCTTGGTCTATCTTATCTTTCGCCAGCGCACCCGATTGTGGCTGCTGACGGAGGACATAATTTTTAAAGTGGTGGATCATACCGCTGAAGCCTACGGTGGCACGTAGTGCTGCCGATAACTCTGCCTTACTACGCATCCCCTCGGCATCTCCGCGTCTATCCTTGCTCTCTTGGCGCAGTGTCTCAAGACCCCTTATCGCCAGATCATCATCAATCTTTTGCGAGAGGTCGATCTCCCGCAGTAATAACCGACCCTCTTTTTTTGCCGTGACTACCGCTTGAATTGAGAGCGCATATTGGCTGAGGACAGTGCGAATATCATCAATGGCGACAGCCTCACCCTGGCTGGTACCAAGTGCTTCATACTGTTTAAGGATAGTACGGGCAGCGCCAACCTCTTCGTTCACGGCGTTGAATCGGTGAGCGCCTCCACGGAGAATATAGTTTTTATAATCGTGTACCATGCCGCCGTAGCCAAGCGCTGAACGGAGCGCATTTTCGAGTCGCACCTTCTCTGCTCGCTCCTTCTCAAACTGAAGCCAGGCATCACCTACCAGCTCGATGTGACTTTTCAGCTGGATAATACCGAGCAGTACGAAACCCACCGCACTGAAAACAACGATGTTGAGTAGAAGGGATGCCTTACTAAGGCTTAGGTTGCGCATTTTCTGTTATCCGTTTTTACAATGCATTTGTTATCAAAAAAATCAATAATCAGAGCTCATTGGCTCCCTCTGTTTTCCAAACAAAGCTCCTTCAGTTTCCTGGTCAGGGTGTTTCTACCCCAACCGAGCAGCTTAGCTGCATCCTGCTTTCTGCCACCGGTCTGCTCAAGAGCTATCTCGATCATCGTGGTCTCAAAAGCCGGTAATGCTACCTCCAAAAGCCGCTGCTCTCCATGCTGAAGCCGCTGCTTCGCCCAGTTGCGTAGGGCGCCCTGCCAGTCATCGCCCGGATCCACCACAGCATCGACCTCCTGCAGTTCAGGTGGCAAATCCTCCACATGGATCTCTCTGCTTGAGGCCATAACCGTGAGCCAGCGGGCGGTATTCTCCAGCTGCCTGACATTGCCGGGCCAGGAGAAATTTTGCAACTCCTCCAGGGTTTCAGGCAGAGCCACTTTTGTCTCAACACCCAGCTCCACTGCCGCCCGATTGAGAAAATGGCGCATCAACAGCGCAATATCCTCACGCCGTTGACACAGGGAGGGGATATGGATACGGATGACATTGAGACGATGAAACAGATCCTCACGGAACGCTCCCTGAGTGACCAGCCGCTCAAGATTTTGATGGGTTGCTGCAATAATCCGCACATCGACCTTTACTGACTCATGCCCCCCCACCCGGTAGAACTCACCATCAGCCAGCACCCGCAATAAGCGGGTCTGAAGCTCTGGCGGCATATCGCCGATCTCATCGAGAAACAGCGTACCTCCATCTGCCTGCTCAAAACGACCCACCCGCCGACCTTGGGCACCGGTAAAGGCACCGCGTTCGTGGCCAAACAACTCCGACTCCATCAGCTCTTTTGGAATCGCCGCCATGTTGAGGGCAATAAATGGCTGGTCTGATCGCGGGCTATGACGGTGCAGAGCCTGAGCAACCAGCTCCTTACCGGTACCCGACTCACCGTTGATCAGTACAGTGATATTGGAGCGAGCCAAACGGCCGATGGCACGAAAAACCTCCTGCATCGCCGGTGCTTCACCGATAATCTCTCTCTGCTCAAGCTCCTCACTCTCAATATCCTGAGCACTGCTGCCGCTCTTGCGACAGGCCCGCTGCACCTGCTCTACCGCCTCATCAACATCGAAGGGCTTGGGCAGGTACTCAAAGGCACCACGGTGAAAGGCAGCGACTGCGCTATCGAGATCGGAGTGAGCGGTCATAATGATCACCGGCAAGTCAGGATAACCTTCGCTGATACGCTGTAGAAGGGAGAACCCATCCATTCCCGGCATACGCACATCAGATACCACTACATCCGGCTGCTTATGCTGAAGTGCCTCAAGTACACCCTCGGCACTGGCAAAACAGGTGACATCCATTCCCGCTTTTTCAAAGGCCTTCTCCAGCACCCAGCGGATAGAGCGATCATCATCGATAACCCAGACACTATTAACTTTTGGCATTTTGATTTACTACCGGTATGAGTACATTGAAAAGGGTCTTTCCCGGTTCACTGCTACACTCCACCAACCCGCCGTGCTGGTTAATCAGCGACTGGGCAATGGAGAGGCCGAGACCCATCCCTCCCTCACTGGCGGTGACCATGGGGTAGAAGAGATTATCCCGGATATGTTCCGGAATACCTGGGCCGTTATCCTCGATACCGATCTGAGTCACCAGGCGATGGCGGTGTCCACCGATGGTGAACTGGCGAAGGATGCGACTCCTCAGGATGATGTGGCCATCTGCTCTGTCGCTTATCGCCTTGGCAGCGTTGCGCAGAATATTCAAAAGTGCCTGAATAATGGCATCACTATCGACTATAACGTCGGGAATGCTCGGGTCATAATCACGTTCGATCATGAGCCGCCCACCCGACTCCACCTCCACTAGATTGCGCACCCGCTCCAACAGCCGGTGAATGTCCACTTTCAGCAACTGTGGCAAACGATTCGGCCCCAGCATACGATTAACCAGCGCCTGCAGCCGATCCGCTTCATCGATAATAATCTGTGTATATTCACAGAGTGAGGGGTCACCCAGCTCTCTCTCTAGCAGTTGTGCCGCACCGCGTAAACCGCCAAGAGGGTTCTTGATTTCATGGGCTAAGCCACGCACCAACTCTCGCGCCGCCTGATGTTGAGAGAGAAGATGCTCCTCCTGACTGATACGCAGTTGGTGGTCTATCTGCTGTATCTCCAGCACAATAGCGGCATCGCCCTCTTTATCAGTTACCGGGATTACCGTGCAGTTGATGGTGATTCTGCGTTGGCCGGGTAACCAGAGGGTCAACTCCCGTTCAGTAAACGTGCGGCCCGACTCTATTGCCCGTTGCAGATGCGAGGGACCCTTGTTGTCGGGGCAGTGGATCAGTTGCTCTACTCTCAAGCCCGCCACATGCTGATTACTGACGGCGAGCATGATCTCCGCCGCAGGATTCATATACTGCAGTCTGAGTTCGCTATCAAACAGCAAGACAGCGCTGTTAAGGTTGTCCAGTATCTGCTGTTTCTGTTCTGCTGATGAGCTACTGATTTCCATTAGATCGTGATTCGCAATAAACACACCAAGTCGACCTATATTGCAAAACGGCGGGACATGAGAGAAACCTTATATCCCAAAGAGTGCAAAAAAAGCACTGACAGGGTGAATGGGGGGGGCTGTACCCCAAAATTAAACGTAACTATTCAGTGGCATCCGGTTGGAGTCCGATCCCGAGCATCAGCTGAATAGTTACCATTAAACAATGCCACTACGCACCAATATAGTGCGTAGTGGAGATGATTAACAGGCGTTATAACTAATAAGAGGGGGTAAATGCTGGATTGGTGGCACCCGGTGTATGTGGGATGGCACTATTATTGGGTGTATAGCCGGGATTGGTGGGCGCCTGAAAGTCACTGGAATCGTCTCCTTCAGTGTAATCGGCACTGTTGCGGTAATCAGCCCCGGCATCATGACTAAAGTCTGCGGAGCCACCAGAACCATACTGAGGTGCATCGACACCCGTCTCATCGCTACTACCGGAGGCCGCCGCCTCAGATGCATCCCCCGCACCAATGTGTACAGAAAATTGTACCGGTGCAGCACGGATCATCTCCCTGCCCTTTTTGTCGATGATTGTTGCCTGAAGGCGGTGGTTACCGCGATTCACTTCTCCCAGATCCATCTGCAGACGTGTCAGGCGCTGGTTCAACACTCGTCCATTCATTGTCAGCCGGATGACGTGGCCCGGACGCAACCGTGGGGAGACGGAGAGCTGAACCCTGATCCGGGTCTCTCCGGCACGAAAAGTGGCCTGATCGGCTGGTGAGGTGATGCTAAAGCTCTGGTAGGCACCACTCTTCTTACTCTTGTTGCTCACCCCACCGCCGATCCCGGCAGCACTGCGTGGAGTATAGATGGAGGGTTCAGGTAGTTTGATCTCTTCCGCTCCCTGTGCTGGCTGGTCGGAATAGTGGATTCGCCCAGACTCATCCACCCACTTATAGACAGCGGCGGAGAGGGTCGCACAAAAGATCAATAACAGAAGTGGCAGCAGTCGTTGCATGTTCACCAGCATAGCTCAGAGAACCCTTCGATATAAGAGAGAGCATCACAGATTGTGACAACATCGTACTATGAAGCTACTGTGAAAAAACCTTTTTGGCAAGTTACAGGCAAAAAAATGCCCCCATAAGGGGGCATTTCTCACTCTCTAAATAAGCGTTTGGCTTACAAGCTGAAGTACATATCGAACTCTACCGGATGGGTGGTCATACGCAGACGGGTTACCTCTTCCATTTTCAGAGCGATGAAGGCATCGATCAGATCGTCGGTAAATACACCACCGGCGGTAAGGAAGTCACGATCGGCATCCACGGCTTCCAGTGCCTGATCAAGGCTGTGGCAGACCGTAGGAATAGCCTGTGCCTCTTCGGCAGGCAGATCGTAGAGATCTTTATCCATCGCCTCACCTGGGTGGATCTTGTTCTGGATACCATCCAGGCCCGCCATCATCAGTGCTGCGAAGCAGAGGTAGGGGTTGGCAGTGGGATCAGGGAAACGTACCTCGACACGACGACCCTTAGGGCTGGAGACGAACGGAATACGGATAGAAGCGGAGCGGTTACGGGCAGAGTAGGCCAGCATAACCGGTGCCTCGAAGCCCGGGACCAGGCGCTTGTAAGAGTTGGTAGAGGAGTTGGTGAAGGCGTTCAACGCACGGGCGTGCTTGACGATACCGCCGATGTAGTAGAGAGCGGTCTCAGAGAGGCCACCATACTCATTACCGGCAAACAGGTTGTCACCATTCTTGGAGAGTGACATATGTACATGCATACCAGAACCGTTGTCACCTACCAGCGGCTTGGGCATGAAGGTGGCGGTCTTGCCATAGGCGTGCGCCACGTTCTGGATAACGTACTTCATCACCTGGTTCTGGTCAGCGCGCTTTACCAGCGTATCGAACTGGGTGCCGATTTCACACTGGCCAGCCGTCGCCACCTCGTGGTGATGCACCTCAACGGTGACGCCCATCTCTTCCATGGCCAGGCACATGGCGGCACGGATATCGTTGAGGGAGTCAACCGGAGGAACGGGGAAGTAGCCACCCTTGAGGCCAGGACGGTGACCGATGTTGCCGTCCTGATAGACACGCTCGGAGTTCCACTCGGCCTCTTCAGAGTCAACTTTATAGAAGGCGCCACTCATATCGGCACCCCAGCGAACATCATCTAGAATGAAGAACTCAGGCTCAGGACCGAAGTAAGCAGTATCGGCGATACCTGTAGACTGCAGGTAGGCTTCGGCACGCTTGGCGACGGAGCGGGGATCACGCTCATAGCCTTCCATGGTGGAGGGCTCAAGAATGTCACAGGTGATGTTGATGGTGGTCTCGTCGGTGAACGGATCGAGCACTGCGGTTGAGGCATCCGGCATCAACACCATGTCTGACTCATTGATTCCCTTCCAGCCTGAGATGGAGGAGCCGTCGAACATTTTGCCATCGGTGAAGTCATCCTCACTGATCATACTGGCAGGCATGCTGACGTGCTGCTCTTTACCACGGGTGTCGGTAAATCGCAGGTCGACAAACTTTACCTCTCTCTCTTTAATCATCTCTAGGACTTTTGAAGCCATGATGTTCTCCAGCTGTATTGGTTGTGCCGCTGGCCAGTGGCCTGTTGGCGTTAAAAATATCTGTCCATTGCCTACAGCACAAAATATGCCAATAGCAAGAAGCGTTGAATTTAATCCTCTAATTTTAGACTGTAAGACACTTTTTTGCCTAATCTGTTTAATAATCCTTATTAAACAATGGGATATCTTCCTTCAATGATGCAGTTGCTCGACATTGGAGTAAAAAGGTAAAAAATACCTGTCCCTGAGCCGCAAACCAGACGCACCAAAACAGTGCGCGTTATAGAGATAAGCACTGTATTGGTGCTTATCCGTAATAGATCTCCAGCCGCCCGAATTCAGGTTGAGCTTCCAGCGCCTGCCTTAGCGCCGAGTGAAACTGATTCAGTTTCTCCCCTTCCGGGAGCGCCTCCAGAGGGAGATAGAGATCCACCTCAATCTTTCCCTCCAGATAGTGGAGCACCAACCGCTGCCTCGCCGCTGCTTCGGGAATATTCTGCCACTGCCTCTCCAGCAGCATCTCTGCTTCCGGTCGCAGTGGCAAACCCTGGCAGGGGATCGCTATCTCATCATCTTCGGGATCGATATGAACGGTAACATCGGTGATCTCCTCTACCTCCTTGTGTAGCCTGTCAGTGACAAGCTGACTGATCATGTGTCCCTCAGAGACGCTGATCCAGGGTGATACCAGCACATGGACATCCGCCGATGCCTCCCCCCCCATTTTGCGGGTTCGCAGCATATGGATGGAGTCGACGCCACCAACAGAGAGAATAATCTCACGAATATGCTCCACCTGGGTCTCGTCCAGTCCCTCATCCATCAGCTCTTGAAACGCTGGCCAAGCGAGATCCCAACCTATCTTGGCTACCATCAGACCCACCGCTACGGCGGCGATGGCATCGAGATAGGGAAGGCCCGCTATGGTGCCAGCAACACCCACCAGCACGACCAGCGAAGAGACGGCATCTGAGCGGTGGTGCCAGGCGTTGGCGTGTAGCATCTTCGATTTGATCTTTCGAGCGGCATGAGCGGTGTAGTGGTAGAGCACTTCATTGGCGACTATCGAGAATGTGGCAGCATAGAGCGCCATGGAGCTAGGGTGAAGCAGCTCATCGGGAGTAAAGAGTCGCTCAACTGCATCCCAGCTGATCCCCACAGCAATCAATCCCAAAAGCATACCCAGACCGAGGGTTGCCGCCGTCTCAAAACGGGCGTGGCCATAGGGGTGATTGGGGTCGGGGGCCTGACCGGCATGATGGGCTGCAACATAGACCAGCAGGTCTGAAAGAAGATCAGAAATCGAGTGAACGCCATCTGCCACTAATGATTGGGACTGTGCGGCCAAGCCCACCACTATCTTCACCACTGCCAGCAAAGTGTTAACCAGTGCGCCTATCAGAGTCACCTTCTGGGTGACATGCTGACGTACCTCTCTGATGTCAAGGTTATCGCTCATTGCTATTCTGCTTCGACCACTTCTATAACAACAATATACTCCCCGTTCTCCTCCCGGGTCTCAATCAGTTTGTGACCATTAATTCGACACCAGGCAGGAATGTCGTTGAGTACACCTGGGTCACTACAGACCGCCTCCAGCCGGGTGCCCGGCGACAGCTCTTTAACCCTGTCCTGAACCCGGATTACCGGCATCGGACAGAGCAGCCTTCTGGCATCGAGGATCACATGCTTTTCCGTAGACATCAGATGTGCCACCCCTCGGATATCTCATGTGCCCCTAGCGGTGCCACCGTCAGCAGTCGACTGTTTCCTTCCAGGTCGGTCAGCTCCACCTCTACCTGATCACAATTTTTGCCCTGGCTATAGCGGGCCAAGATACGGGCAGCCAACTCCAGCTCCTCACCAGACACCTCTCCATCAATCAGCCCCAGGGGACCGGCATGGCTGGTGGTCTTGAGGCTGATGAACTGCTTACGATAACCCTGGAGGAAGTTACCCTCCCCCTCCTCACGAGAGATGATGATCTTGAAGTTGGGACGGGGACGCAGGTGACGCCCCACCTTCAACAGCATGATGTCATCCATCTCGTAAGCCTTGTGACCTTGGGCCTGCCACAGATCGGCCAATTTCACTGAGTATTTGGCATCTGTCAGGAAACAGCAGCCACCGGCGGGTTGCGCATAATCTTCAAACCCAAACTCCTCCGCCAACGCTATTTGGGGCTTGCGGCTGCGGCCGTTAAAACTATAGAGCTGATCACGTTTGACCCAGCCCTCACGCTCCGGTTTTGTCTCGGGAAGATTTTTAGCGCAGAGAGGACGCAGCAACAGATCGTTGGCACCGGAGTCGCGTGCCACCACCGGCATGGTGTCTTTGCGCTGGGACATAGGGCGCTGACCAACCACCTCACCGGTAATAATAAAGTCGAAGCCGTTCTCCTCGATCCACTGCTGGGCCTTTTTTACCATAAAGATCTTGCAGTCGAGACAGGGGTTGAGGTTAGCGCCGTAGCCATGCTTGGGGTTGAAAACAACATCCTTGTACTCCTCGACGATATCGACGATATGGAGTTTGATTCCTAACTGTTCGGCCACCCACAAGGCGTTGTTACGCTTTGGTTTTGCCCGATCCTTCTTGCGGATGGCATGGGTGTGCCCCTCGACACAGAAACCAGTGAAGAAGTTGATGCCTTCGACATGGATGCCCTGCTCCTGCATCACACGAGCCGCCAACAAGGAGTCGAGGCCACCGGAGATCAAGGCCACCGCCTTACGCTGTTTGGTCATTTAAGTAATTAAACCATTGAAGATTATCGGGTTGCGAATTATACGCGATTCAGCAAGACCCTGCCAAAAGGCACTATTTAGAGCCTAATAATCCATAACCACACTTCATTGAATAACCAGGAAAAGATATAATCATACGATTGACTACTCTAATAATGACATCAATGTCAGGATATTGACCATGACGACCAGTAACAGTAGCCCGGATGTCTCTACATTCCAGGGCCTGATCTTTGCCTTGGAACGCTATTGGGCGGAACAGGGGTGTGTAATTCTACAGCCGTACGACATGGAGATGGGGGCGGGTACTTTCCACACCGCCACATTCCTCCGCTCTATCGGTCCTGAGCCCTGGAATGCGGCCTATGTGCAGCCCTCCCGCCGCCCCACTGACGGACGTTATGGTGAAAATCCGAACCGCCTGCAACACTACTACCAGTTCCAGGTAGCCATGAAACCTTCGCCTCTCAATATCCAGGAGCTCTATCTCCGCTCTCTCGATATGATGGGCATAGACACCATGATGCATGATGTCCGCTTTGTTGAGGATAACTGGGAGTCACCCACCCTTGGCGCCTGGGGCCTTGGCTGGGAAGTGTGGCTTAACGGAATGGAGGTGACTCAGTTTACCTACTTCCAACAGGTAGGCGGACTCGACTGCCGCCCGGTCACAGGTGAGATCACTTATGGTCTGGAACGACTGGCCATGTATATCCAGAATGTAGAGAGCGTTTTTGACCTGGTCTGGACCAACGGCCCACAGGGTGCCATAACCTATGGTGATGTCTTCCATCAAAATGAGGTGGAGCAGTCAGCTTATAACTTTGAACACGCCGATGTCGACTTCATGTTCCAGCTCTTCGACCAGTGTGAGAAAGAGAGCAGCCGCATGATTGAAGTGGGGCTGCCACTACCGGCCTACGAGCAGATGCTAAAAGCCTCCCACACCTTCAACATACTGGACGCCCGCCACGCCATCTCAGTGACTGAGCGTCAGCGCTATATTTTGCGTATCCGCACCCTCTCCCGCGCCATTGCTCAAGGCTACTATGATGCCCGTGAAAAACTTGGCTTCCCGATGCTGAATGAAGAGAAGGAGAAGCCCAATGGCTGAGTCTGCTGATCTACTGTTTGAACTTGGTACTGAAGAGCTGCCACCGGTTGCTCTCAAAAAACTCTCTAATGCTCTGACCGCCTCTTTTGTTGCCGGCCTTGAAAAGGCAAACCTGAGCCATGGCACCGTCACCGCCTATGCCGCTCCCCGGCGTCTTGCACTACTGATTGAGAATTGTAGTCTCAATCAACCCAACCGTGAAGTTGCGCGACGCGGCCCCGCGCTACAAGCCGCCTTTGATAAGGATGGCAATGCCACCAAGGCGGCAGAGGGTTTTGCCCGCTCCTGTGGTACCGATGTCGCCAGTCTCGAACGGCTCAAAACCGACAAGGGCGAGTGGCTGATGTACCAGCTTAAAGAGGAGGGAAAAAAGGCTAGCGAGCTACTGCCTCCCATTGCAGAAGAGTCTCTTAACCGCCTGCCAATTCCCAAGCGCATGCGTTGGGGTGCCTCTGAGGCACAATTTGTTCGTCCAGTACACTGGCTGCTGTTCCTTCATGGTGAGTCTGTGGTCAACTGCACCATCCTGGAAGCCAAGGCCGACCGTATAACCATGGGGCATCGTTTCCACTACCCCAAAGCTATTACTATAAACAGCCCTGCCGACTACGCCTCTCAGCTGAAAGAGACCGGCTATGTAATGGCGGAGTTTGCTGCGCGCAAAGAGAAGATACGCAGCCAGGTGGTACAGTCTGCCGAGGCCCTCGGTGGTAATGCCGTCATTGATGAGGCGCTGCTGGATGAAGTCACGGCACTGAATGAGTGGCCCGTGCCCATCTCCGGTGCCTTCGAAGAGAAGTATCTGGAAGTGCCCCACGAAGCGCTGATTCTGACCATGAAGAAGAATCAAAAATATTTCCATCTGGTCAATGCCAAAGGCGAACTGATGAACCACTTCATCACCATCGCCAATATCGATAGCCCAAGGCCGGAACTGATCAAAGAGGGTAACGAACGTGTGGTGCGTCCACGCCTTGCTGATGCCATGTTCTTCTGGAAACAGGATGGTAAAAAACGCCTGGAAGATCACATCCCCTCCCTCTCGAGTGTCGTATTCCAGCAGAAATTGGGCAGCATGCAGCAGAAGTCCGAACGCGTCTCCGCCCTGGCTGGCACAATTGCCGGAAAGATCGGAGGTGATGTGGAGTTGGCGAAACGTGCCGGTCTGCTCAGCCGCTGTGACCTAATGACTGAGATTGTCGGCGAGTTTGGTGACATGCAGGGCATCATGGGTCGTTATCAGGCTAAGCGTGATGGTGAATCTGATGAGCTGGCTCAGGCTATGGAGGAGTTCTATCTTCCGCGCTTCTCTGGCGATCAACTACCCTCTTCAAAGACTGGCATCGCTATCTCTCTGGCCGAGAAACTCGACACACTGGTGGGTATCTTTGGTATTGGTATGAAGCCAACGGGAGACAAAGATCCCTTTGCTTTGCGCCGCGCCGCACTCGGTGCCCTAAGAATCTTGGGAGATCACGCCCTACCCCTCAATTTACGCTCACTACTGCACTCCTCTACCGATGCACAGAGCGTAGAGGTGCTGCCATCTGATCTGGTGGATCAAGTCTATGATTTCATGCTTGAGCGTCTCAAGGGTATTCATCTCGATCGCAATATCAGCGTCGGACTCTATGATGCGGTTGCTGCGGTTAAACCTGAATCAGTGGCTGACTTTGGTCGTCGTATTGAGGCTGTGGCCACCTTTGAAAAGCTACCCGAAGCAGCCGCTCTGGCTGCAGCCAACAAGCGTATTCGTAATATCTTGAAAAAGGCTGAGGGAGCAATCCCTGATAAGGTTGATGAAAGCCTCTTTGATC
Source organism: Sedimenticola sp. (assembly GCA_040505915.1). GTDB lineage: Bacteria > Pseudomonadota > Gammaproteobacteria > Chromatiales > Chromatiaceae > Vondammii. Next base: position 12,261 of record JBEVXV010001213.1, read on the forward strand.
AGCAAGAGGAGCAGCGCCTTTTCACCCAAATCAACAGTATCAGCGAGCAGGTGGGGCCACTGCTACAGGAGTATGATTACGAAGCCGCGTTGCTGGCGCTTGCCGGGCTACGTGAGCCAGTTGACCACTTCTTCGATAAAGTGATGGTGATGGCGGATGATGCCGCAGTACGCAACAACCGCCTCGCCCTCCTCACCCGACTAAGTGCACTTTTCCTTGGCGTCGCCGATATTTCCAGGCTCCATTAATTAACCTCTCAGGAGAGATAAAATGATGCGTAGCCATGATAGAGATGACTCCTGGCAGGCGATGATGGAGTCGGTGCAGGCTTTTCACGACAAGCACCGTTTCAAGGAGACCGGAGGTGAAGAGATGACCTATCGCATCTCTTTGATGGCAGAGGAGTTAGGCGAAATCTCCTCCTGCATCACCAAAGGCAAAGAGAAGGAGGAGTTGTCGGAAGAGGTGGCCGATCTGCTTATTCTGATACTCGGCACCGCTATTGCCGGTAACTTCGATCTCAATCAGGCTTTCTGGGAAAAGATGGATAAACTGATGCAGCGACAATCCCGGATGGTGAATGGTCGCGTCCGGGTATCTGAGTTTCGCGGTGTTGATAAGTAAGCATTCACTTACATTATATCGACTAAAAATAAAGGCTTATAATTACAGCGCTAATGAAACTCATAATTCTTGATAGGGATGGAGTAATCAATGTTGACTCGGATGAGTACATCAAACATCCAGATGAGTGGCAGCCGATACCAGGAAGCCTGGAGGCCATCGCAGCGCTGAACCACGCAAACTATCACGTTGTTGTTGCCAGCAATCAATCGGGTATTGCCAGGGGACTATTTGATATAGATACTCTTAATACCATTCACCAAAAAATGTACGATCAACTGGAGCAGGTCGGTGGGCATATCGATGCTCTCTTCTTCTGTCCACATACTCCTTCCGATGGCTGCAATTGCCGAAAACCAAAGCCCGGCATGCTATTAGAGATTGGCGAACGCCTAGGATGCGATCTCAGGGACGTTTATGTCATCGGTGATAGCCTACGTGACCTGCAGTCCGCTGAAGCGGTAGGTGCCAAGGCGATACTTCTGCGTACGGGTAAAGGGGCAGTAACTGAACAGCTCCACGCCTTTAACTCTAAATTGCCGGTGTTTGATAATCTGGAAGTGGCCATTTCATCACTAATACGTTTACCTGATGAGTTAGATCTGTCTGATGATACTGCTTAGATCCCTGTTTTTTTTCTTCTGTATGGTTCTAACCATCATCTTGGTTGCCGGACCCCTGTCGATCATCGGCATACTTCTTCCCTACCGCTGGCGCTGCCAGGTAGCCAATTTCTGGGGTGGTCTCAATATCAAACTATTGGGGGTGGTCTGCGGACTCAACTATGAAATCAGTGGACTTGAACGTATTCCTCAAGGGGGTGCAATCATACTTTCCAAGCACCAGTCAGCCTGGGAAACCATGGCACTGCGTTATCTACTACCCTCCAATCAAGCGTGGGTAGCAAAGCGTGAGCTGTTATGGATTCCTATCTTTGGTTGGGCAATGGCACTGGTGCAGCCCATCATGATCGACCGTAAAAGTGGCAGAAAGGCGGTACGTCAGGTCATAGAAACCGGTACACAGCGACTTCAACAGGGACGTTTGGTAGTTATTTTTCCCGAAGGCACCCGAGTTGCTCCTGGTGAGCACAAACGCTACGGCATAGGTGGTGCACTGCTGGCAGAGAAATCCGGTTTCCCCATCATACCCATAGCCCACAATGCGGGGCTCTTCTGGCGTCGCAGAGACATCAAAAAATATCCAGGTACAATCCAGGTGGTTGTCGGACCGATAATTGAACCCGAAGGTTTGCAAGCCGTTGAAATTAATCGGCAGGTGGAGGAGTGGATAGAGTCAACCGTAGCTCAGCTGCCACAAAACAGAGGGGTTAAGTGAAAGTAAGTATTCACTAACACCATTTAAAGCCAGAGCATAAGGGTTTGGGATGGAAGTCGATTACCCACATCCATGGTGGCAATCGACTCCACCCCTGGTGAAAATAGTCTAAAAATATAACTGTAAAAGTGGCTTTTTACAGGAACAAATAAAAAGCAGCCATTGGCTGCTTTTTTGTGTGATGATTATTGGTCTTACTCAGACATCAAGATTCTCTACCGTCAGTGCATTCTTTTCAATAAACTCGCGCCTTGGCTCCACATGGTCTCCCATCAGAGTGGTAAATACCTCATCGGCACCCACCGCATCTTCAATATTTACACGTAGCAGTCGACGAACTTCTGGATCCATTGTGGTCTCCCATAACTGCTCAGGATTCATCTCACCCAATCCTTTGTAGCGCTGGATATGCTGACCCCTCTTTGCCTCGTCCATAAGCCACTCCAAAGCCTGACCGAAGCTATTGGCATCTTTGCGCTTTTCACCGCGCTTTACATAAGCACCTTCACTTAACAGACCATCGAGTTTTTGTCCCAGATTGACAAGTTTCCTGTATTCACCGCTGTTAAAGAACTGTATTGGGAAGAGATAATCGGTACCAATACCGTGTACCATGCGGCAGACAACCAGCCCTGTATGCTGATCACCCTCACCTTTGCCAATAGCAACCTCAAAACGGTTGGATATACTCTGTTCAGCATTCAGCCGACCACTTAACTCCGCTATCCACTCCGCAATAAAATCATTATCAGAGAAAGAGTCTTCTTCAAGTCGTCTCATATGGATTATCTGTTCAAGCACCTCTTTGTCATAGCGCTTTGCCAGCCTCTTTACCATAGACCCCACAGAGAGATACTGCTTCGAGATCTCCTCCAGGGCACTACCAGAGAGTGGTGGTGCATCTTCTGTGACGTGGAGTTCAGCATTGTCCAGTGCGGCTTGCAGTAAGTAGTCATCAAGGTCTGCATCATCCTTCAGGTACTGCTCCTGCTTCCCCTTCTTTACTTTATAGAGGGGTGGCTGTGCAATATAGATATGACCACGCTCAACCAACTCAAGCATTTGACGATAAAAAAATGTCAGCAGAAGTGTACGGATATGAGCACCGTCAACATCTGCATCAGTCATAATGATAATGCGATGGTAGCGAAGTTTCTCAGGATTGAACTCCTCCCTACCGATACCACAACCGAGGGCGGTTATCAGTGTACCGACCTCCTGGGATGAGAGCATCTTATCAAAGCGCGCCTTCTCTACATTGAGGATTTTTCCTTTTAGCGGGAGAATGGCTTGAGTTCTTCTATCCCTCCCCTGCTTGGCTGATCCTCCGGCTGAGTCACCCTCCACCAGGTAAATTTCAGATTTTGAGGGATCCTTCTCTTGGCAATCGGCCAGTTTTCCAGGCAGCCCAGCAATATCCAGTACACCTTTTCTGCGCGTCATATCTCGCGCTTTGCGGGCAGCCTCCCGTGCTCGGGCCGCCTCTACCATCTTACCGGCGATAATCTTAGCCTCTGCCGGGCACTCCATCAAAAACTCGGAGAGTTTCTCCGAAAGAGTTGCTTCAACAATACCCTTTACCTCTGACGAGACCAGCTTATCTTTTGTCTGAGAGGAGAATTTTGGATCAGGGACTTTTACCGAGAGAACAGCTGTCAACCCTTCACGGGCATCGTCGCCAGAGGTATTAACCTTCTGTTTCTTTGCAAGACCCGCCTGCTCTATATATTGATTCAGTGTGCGAGTTAAACCACCACGAAAACCAGCCAGATGAGTGCCACCATCACGCTGAGGAATATTATTGGTGTAGCAGAATATATTCTCCTGATATGACTCATTCCACTGCATGGCAACCTCAACCACCACATCACTTTTTTCCACGGTAAAGTGAAAAACTTTTTCATGCAGGGGCGTCTTATTTCTATTCAAGTGTTCAACGAAAGCTCTGATCCCTCCTTCATACTCGAAGATATCTTCTTTATCTGTTCTATCATCATGAAGAACAATACGTACACCAGAGTTAAGAAAGGAGAGTTCACGTAGACGCTTCGCAAGAATATCGTAGTGGTACTCAGTATTGGTGAAGGTCTTCTTACTAGGTTTGAAAGTGATTATTGTGCCGGTCTTCTCTGTCTTTCCCACCACAGCTAGGGGTGACTGAGGCTCACCGTAGGCGTACTCCTGCATATAAGACTCCCCATTACGGAAGATCTCTAGCTTTATATATTCAGAGAGAGCGTTGACCACTGAAACGCCTACACCATGCAAACCACCTGAAACTTTATAGGAGTTATCGTCAAATTTCCCACCCGCATGAAGCACCGTCATGATTACTTCAGCAGCGGAGCAGCCCTCTCCAGAGTGCATATCGACGGGTATTCCACGACCGTTATCTGAAACAGATACTGAACCATCTTCTAAAATGATGACTTTAATTTCACTGCAATAGCCAGCAAGAGCTTCATCGATAGAGTTATCAACAACCTCAAACACCATGTGATGAAGGCCAGTACCATCATCTGTGTCGCCAATATACATACCCGGGCGCTTACGCACCGCATCCAGGCCTTTTAACACTTTGATATTTGAAGAGTCGTAACTCATACACTGCTCCTAATTTTACTAGCGTGCATTATACACCTGATAGAGAAGAGGCGCTGACTGATTATGCAACTGCCCCATGTTCCACGTGGAACAATTTAATTCCATCTTGGTTGATTGGGTCAGTACCTGTGAGGAATACCTGTGTATTCAGAGATCTTAATCTGTCTAAGAGTAACTCTCTGTTTTTCCTATCAAGCTCCGAAGCCATCTCATCGATGAGAATTATGGGTGAAATCTGGTTAATCCTTTCACTTATCGTTGCTTGCGCTAGGTGCATAGCA
>JBEVXV010001214.1:0-4707 GCA_040505915.1 Sedimenticola sp.
AACGCCATTTCCTGCATTCTCAGTAAAGTCTCAGCACATAGTATGACTCTTATATTTTCCATCTTACCATTTTATTTGGATGTTGTTGTTGTATGTCGAGATTCGGCCGCTTATTTTTCGACCCACCAACTTACCTTTATAAAAAAAAAAAATCGTGAAAAAAAGGACGAGGCCATGGCCTCGTCTGGCCTCAACGTGGCTACGGAACTGCTTTTACATCTTGAAATTGTCTCTTCCAAAAGAATTTAGATCTTATTAGCAAATAAGATTTTTCCACGCCAAAATGGCTGGAACAATCATGACAAGCTTTCAAAATATCAGTTTTCAATTTCGATGGGATCACTAATTGTTTAATAGCAGTTGTAAGGTCCCTTTTCTTTCCTCTTGGATAGTAAAAATGAAACAATATTGCGTCATCAACTATATAATCCTGCGTCTCGATTAATATATCTTTACTCTCTTTCCTATTTGAAGGTAATTCATCATTTAACAAATAATTTATCAATGGTTTTAAATCAGGATCTTCGTTTTGGAACTGTGACATTTGTGTAGCTGTAATCTTGGTGAACTGGGTAATCATATTTAAAGGGCTAGTCTCATTGATTTGATTCTCTGCATGGAATAAACATGACAACACGTCGACTTGTTCCGAACAATTGTCTGTTCGAGTTTGAAACACAGTCGTGTCTGTATCTACACTAGCCGTTTGACCTTTATTTCGTTCACCAACAAAACCGTCAACAAAAATATCATGTTCTATGTCATTTTGCTGTTCATTTTTATTTATTAACTGTACATTATCATGGTCACTTTGCTTGTCGCGTATGTCATATGACATCCTGGACAAAAAATCTGCATTTGTTATACGCTTGCCCGGGAGATATTCAATATCAAAGTCATACCCGCTAAGCAAAAGTGACCAACGCATTAGTCTGCCGTTATTTATTGAAGTCTTCTTTAGCGATGTTAATGCCTGGTGGTCAGAATACACAGTAAACGGTTTATCAGCCAGATAACAATGACATTCTTTTATAGCATAGAATAGAGCAAAACATTCACGTTCAGTTGCTGACCAGGCTCTCTCACACTTACTTAGTTGTTTACCGCCATACATAATGACTGTATTTCTATTATTTTCATCTTTTTGACCTAGTACAAATCCAATTGCAGAATCCGATGAATCTGTCCACAAGTAAAATGTACGATCAAACTGGGGAAATTGAAGAATCGGAGGGTTTATTAACTTTTGTTTTAACAATACAAAAGCCTGTTCAGCCTCTTGTGACCACTTAAATTGCTTTTTCCTTGATGTTAATTCATGCAAAGGTTTACAAATCTTACTAAAATCTTTTATGAACTTCCTATAAAATTGTGCTAACCCTAGAAATTGTTTTAATTCTTTTATTGTTGTTGGACGTTTATAATTTCGAATGAGGTCAGTTTTTGAATCGTCGGCTTGCACGCCATCCTTCGTGAATATATGCCCCAAATATTTCATTTTTTCCTTCATAAATTCACATTTAGAAGCTCGTAACTTCACATTTGCTTTTTGAATTGTTGCAAAAACTAGCTCTAGATGCTGAATATGCTCATCAAACGACTTTGAATAAATCAATATATCATCGATATAAACTAGGAGAAACTTAAAATTGAATTTCTGAAATAATTGAGACATGCATCTTTGGTAGGCAGATGGAGCGTTTTTCAACCCAAAAGGCAAATAATTATATCTATACTGGCCAAATTCAGTCACAAAACTTGTAAAATCTTTAGAATCCTCTCCAAGAGCCACTTGGTGATATCCCTGGAAGCAATCCAAGGAACTCAGATATCGAAACTGCGAGGCCCCTAATTGGTCTACAACTGTTTGAAATTGAACAAGTGGGAAGTTAATTGGCATTGTTTGTGCATTTATGCGCCTATAGTCCACTACAAGCCTAAATGTTTGCTTCGCTCCAGGTGCACATTTTTTCTTTACCAATAAGCATGGTGATCTATACATGCTATCGGATTCTTCAATTATGCCTGCGTCAAGAAGTTGTTCAACTTGGTGTTTTATTTCTTCAGTTTGAGCTGGACTATGCCGATAATAACTACTATGTATAGGTTTGTCGCCCACTAATTTAATATCATGGAATTTTGGGAGGTTAGAATTTGTGATTTCATCTGTACTTGTCGCAAAACAATTTTCATATTTAACTATTAATCTTTTCAATTTACAGAGTTTATCTGCATTTATTTTATCTGGTAACTCAAGTCCTAAATTTTTAATTTTAGCATCGATTTCTTGATCCGTTAAAGGTACATTTTTATCATCCTGGGCCGTCAGCTCGGTGCTATCAATATCAAAATTTAAAATTTCATAATCTTCAGTGATATTCAAAGCTGAGGCAACAATTGTATGTGCTGGAATATTTATTACTTTATCTGTGGGATTCATTATCTGATAATAACAAGACATATTCGCACCTGAATTAACTGTTTTCGCACCAACGGCTTGGTAAATAGCAAATAATTGATTTACTGGCGTTAATAATACCCGATTATATGTATGATTTGTTTTCGGATACAATCGTATGACCGAAACCGACTCTGCCGGAATTATAATTGCTTCTTTTGTGTAATAATTTACAGATGGTTCAATATCTTCTAATGACTGTAGCGGTACATTTGCAAAATTATTGTATATTGAAAAATATCCATCATTAAATGAAATTTCGGCATTTGTACTTTTCATAAAATCAATACCTAATATTATAGAATATTGAATATTTTTTACTACAAAAAATTCATGTGGAATCAATACATTTGCAATTTTAACAGAGATATCAACCTTACCCAATACTGGTGATTTTACTCCATTTACACCTTTAATATTTCTTATTTTTGTGTTTTGTAGTGGTGCCGTCTTAAATACTTTTGACCTTTTATATTGCTCATAATTTAGAAGTGAAACATTAGCCCCAGTGTCCACCAGAGCTGATAAACACAGACGCTTCAAATACAATTTAATTCTGTTATTAATGTTAAAATTTGAAGATGGAACAGTATAAATGTCAGTATCATCGGACTCAGATGTTTCTATAACTGTGACGATACGTTCCCCTTTTTGACAAACAAATCTTTTTTCCCGCAACAACGTTCAAAATGACCCATTGCTTTGCAATAATAGCATGTAGCATTTTTTGCTCGACAGGCATATGGTAGACAATTATACATACCACACCTAGAACATCGTTCTTGCGGAGCCATGCTGCGCGACCACGAATTCTGTTGTCCATTTCGCGATGGAGACACACGCGGATAATATGATCTGTCTGGAGACGCACCCGATCGCATATTTGTCTGCGTGGAACCTCTCCAAGGCGAAGACGACCGTTTCCCCCGCGTCCATGGTGATATTGACCGATTTGCAGGCGACACCGATCTCGAACCCCCGCCGTATTCCATTCGCCCCCGATCTTCAGAATTCGTTCGTCGGTCTTCTCGAAATCGCACCATCTTCGTCGCCATACGTCCGCGATCACCGTCTACTGCTATTATCTCCTCGTTTTTCTGCATCGATAATTGCAGACTTTCCACAACTCTGGTTAAATAATCAATTTTTTGTGTGTCAGCCGATAACTGGTTCCCTCCCGTGACACGCAAATTTTCAGCAATTTTAGCACATCTTTCAACACCTTCTAATGTCTTCGGTTCTTTTGTGATTACAAAAGTCCTAATCTCAGGTAACAGTCCGGAGATTACTTTCCTGCGAATATGCTCATTGGTTTCATTTAATTGTCTACACATCTGCATTATTTCTTTAATATAGTCCCCAACGCTTTCGTTTTGTTTTTGTACTCGCTGACCAAGTTTCGAAGAAATGATCCATTCATTATCTTCAACGTTGTCAAACTTCTTGAAAAATGATGTCTTTATATGGTCCACAGAATCTTTTTCTCCCGGTTGAAGATTCTTATACCAATGGTAGCACGTATCGTCTAAAAAGAATGGAAACATGTCCCGAGTTTTTTCTGCGTTCCAATCCTTGTATTTAGCAAACAACACAAACTTATCCCAAAATACTGTTGCATCGTTAGTGTCTGGCTTAAATTTGTCCACTGACGATAGGTTATCCATGGTCTTTACTAAACGTCCGCTGCTCAAGACGTCTCCTTGCGTTATCTCTAAACGCTTTTCCAAAGCTAATATGTGTTGTTGTAAGCTTTGATTATACTCTTGCTGTTCGTCGTATTGTCTTTGAACATGTAATTTGAAAATAGCCGCACTATCTGGGTCGGTCTTTGCTGGTACATAAGATTTTGATTTTTCCATCTATGTATAACAATCTGTAATCCATATCAAACCCACAAAATCCACAAAACCCTAAAACACCGGATTCTCCACCAATGTTGGTTCATCTCGTGATGAACCCGGGATCCATGACTATCCACGACTGACCATGACTGGTGGTCCCTGGTATCGCCACCAGTATGTGGTGCCGAGACCACAACCAACACGACTTGTAGTGTTACATTACTTTATTCAATCCTCACTTAGATACTGGGTGAGATCTGCCACGCAGCCACATGTAAACCCTATATATATCCAACTGAAATGTCAACATGTATGGGAACATCAATCTGACATTTCCACTATAACACATGGTTCCAACTTAACTTTTGTCAGAGATTCGAATGCATTAATAATTGATATAGAAATACA
>JBEVXV010001215.1:0-6697 GCA_040505915.1 Sedimenticola sp.
TTGTGTATAATCTTTGGATACAACAGCCAATATACATGTATGTTTTGTCCTGCATTGTGTTTGATCTGTGCTCTGGTGTAATTTCCAGCAAATTTCAACTAACATTCTCACAGTCGGATATCCGGGCATTTACAGCTATTTACACCTCCATTGGACGCCATTCTGTTCTGTTCTGTTCTGTTTTATAAATTCTTCCTTTAACAGGAACACCTCCTCATCGGAGTGGAACGTTATGGTTAATGTAATGTCCCGACACCGTATATCACCGTATTTACACAGCTTTTAAAAATTATACCTCACCGACCATGTCAGAATGGGTGCCGGTGGATGCATCAAGCTACACATGTTAACTGGTTAATAGTTTATGTACAGTTCACAGGCATGCTATGTACAGCTACAGGAAGCGTGCACTACTTCTTGCTGCGGCGACGGCGTGGTACCAATGAGAGCTTATTATACCTCTCAATGTGCAGGGCGAAGCATAAGCGTCTGGCGTTAAATTCCAGCTGAGCAAGCTGATCTGCATCGGGCTGGCGACGACAGGAAATTACAACACTCGGGTCGATTATTAGCTGAAGAATACTGCTTGGTCCATCAATTACTCCCGCGTAGTTTTTCTTTATTACTTTCAGTATTGGTTCCCTGGTATTGGCCAGTGCTGTGCATTCTAGTAGAAAATGTTGCAGCGTTTCGTCAGCGGATTTGCATAGTAGACATTCAGGATTTACCGCGTTCTGGTTAAAAGTTGCTCTATTACTCTGAAGAATGTAGGTTCCAGTTGCTATCTTTATCCTGGTATTAATCCGTGGAATTTCTGCAGCATTTTGTACTGATGATATAATTGGGTGCGTCTTACCGACTCTGTAGCAGTCTATGTTCAGATATTTCAAGCTACTGTATAGACTTGCGGCGTGCATGAGTTTCATAGACCAGAATATATTTATAGCTTTGTTCAGACGTGCTTTCCATCTACATTTTGAGTCCGGATTGTTCAGTATGTATAAAGCATCAGGCAGTTCATATTTCAGGAGTAACTTTCTCACATATGTGGCCCAGCTGGCACTATTCATGGATTTTATACTGATCTGCCGCCTAATAACTTCTTTTTCTACAGCGTTGTCCAATCTGCATATATTGCCGAAAAGTGTCAATATTCGCTTATGTATTTGACCCTCAACAGGTAGTGTTCCACTTATTATATAGACTGCAGGATCAGCAACAGTCACAGGTAATGATAAAATCTGCTTTATAAACTTCTTGTTGAACTTTTCAAGTTGATCTATACTTTTTACACTAGGGATCGCAATTTCAAGCCCATATAGTAGTACTGGCATTACATATATCTTCAATAGGTGTAGAGCTGTTTCGGGATCGAGACCGTTCTCGCCGTGTAGTCCGGAAGCCATCAGACTGTAGATAGTGCACCTGGCCTTTCTAATATTTTCGCGGACAGTTGTCTGTTGAGTGTCTTCAGATCTCATGACTCCTACATGTAATGTCTCTGATACTATAGGCATTTCAAGATCATTCAATGTCCATTTTATGTTCATGGCTTTAGTATTTTGGCGCTTTGTTGTAAAGTTAAGTGGTAAAATAACGCTCTTTGCTGGTTGTAATAAGTATCTTTCCATATTACTGTAATCAACCGCTATATCAATGAGTGATTGCAAGTTCAGGGGATCATCAGCTAGTATTGCGACGTCATCTGCACAGGTTGGGGCTACACAGTCTATTTCACCAACGCGCCCACCAAGTTGAGAGTCTGAGAGCCTGTCTAGTAGGCCATTGACATATATTTTGTAGAGGTCGGTGCTGAGTATACCACCTTGCCGCACGCCCTGTTCGATGGTGAAGCTATCTGAGCGCTTGTTACCCCACTTGACAATAGTCTGCGCATCCCGATGTAAACTGTCAATCAGCCTCCACTGCTGTCCTTCGATCCCCCAATGATATAGTTTTCGCATCAGGCTAGAGTGGTTCACAACATCAAAAGCTGCTTTGGCATCGAGAAACGCAATATATGTTTGTGCTTTCATGTCCTTCCTTTCCCGTATAAATTCTTCTACTATCAAGGAACAGTTCATAGGTGAAGAGTTCTCCGTAAAACCACGCTGGAGCCCATTTTGGTGAGTTTGTATATTAAGTTGTATTCGTTTACGTAAGATAGTTTCAATTATTTTTGTGATTGCTGGCGTAACGGTTATACCCCTGTAGTTTTTGGATTCTATACTTGATCCTTTCTTTTTAAAAACCGGGGAGAGAAGCCCTAGCTTCATGCTATCAGTTACAGTTCCAAAGTGTAGCATTTTGTTCAGTATCATCACTAAGACCTCCACTAGATTGTTCCCGCCATAGATAAAATGTTCAGCACTCACGCCAAATATGTCCAGTGATTTGCCTTTATTTAATGACTTTATAGCTTTTACTACTTCAATATCAGTTATTGGAATTGGTCTAGTCTTCTCAATGTCGATAATTTCTTTAATTTCAAGAATTTCATGCTCGACTAATTGTTCATAGTCTTTATCAAACTGTTTTCGATCAACCGGGGAGGCTAGTTCTTTAAAGTGGATCCGCCATCCATTCAGGATTTCTTCTTCAGTTCGGAAGACTTGCTCGCCCACATGTAGTTCATTTACACAGTGCTTCAATTTACCACGCTGTTTATTTATCAATCTATGGAATAGTTTAATATTGTCTGATCTTGCTTCTAAAATGTCCTGTTTTTCATCTCTATTTTGTCTTGCTTTTTCAACTCTACATACACGCCTCAGCTCCTTTGTTGCTAGTACTTTGTTTGTTACTAAAATATTTGTGCAATCCTGCGGTCTGCCATTTTGCTTCCATTCAAAGAATGCAGCTTTCTTTTGTTTCAGCGCCTGGCGAATTTCTGGCGTCCAAACTATTAGCTTCGCTTTCCTGCATCGTTGCGGTTTCTGGGGTGCAGCAGATATCGCAGCTTTACTTAGTGCTTCATTTAGCTTAACTACTTCATTATCAAGGGCGCCCACGGACGTTGGATTCACGTTCAACATATCTGACAGTGGGGATAATAATGATACGTATAAGTCCTTATCTACTTTATCCCATTTAACTTTAATTACTTTGTCTAGTGGCGACTGTGGTTTAATATCAGGTTTCGTAAGAATGTATTTCAATTTACAGCACACCGGATAATGATCGGAGACGTTACCATTCACCGCATCAAGTCTTTTAATAGATAATATATTGTCCGCCATATCACGCTGATATATAAAATAGTCTATTGTTGTTGAGTCGGTACCATTCGGATGTACAAACGTTGGCTCAGTTTCTACAGTCTCAAGACGGTTACGGCTTATAAAGTTCTGTAATTCTTGGGAGCGCCGTGAGTGTGCACGGTTAATCAAATCTTCATTCAGGTCTCCCCCTATTATTATTTTGTGCGTATCAGCATATTTCAGTATAATTTCGTTTAACTGGTCAATACAGTCTATATAGTCGTCTATATTATCACTAATTCCTCTGCAAGGCATGTATACCGAGACTACGAGCAACGGGTCGGCAGTAGTTAGTTCAATACACTGTATTCTGTTACCTCCATCTGGTAAAGTTTGCACTACGCTATCCAGCTCTTTCTTCCACAAGATGGCCGTTCCTCCGTAACCTCGTGGCATTTGCACTGGCAGTATAGGATCGCCCGTGTCTACCGCTTTACCTTTACCCATGTAGCGTGTGTGTATTTCATTTAACTTCTGTAGCTTGCAATCGAAGTACCAATGTTCTTGCAGCAGTATTATGTCTACATTCGATGAGATTTCTTCTATGAATAAAGCAGATGTATCTGCATTTTTACAGTTATAAGTCACTATTGTTAATTCATTAGACTTTAATTGTTCTGTTACTACTTTGTTAGGACTAGCCGCACTTATTAGTACCTTAGGAGGCGTATTATTTGTTAGGTTATCATGTTCCGAGGCCACTTCTGGGACAAAAAATTCTGCTCAGCTTGATGCTTTAGTCTTTTGTCAGCATAGTAGACTGGAGGACCCGCAAGTTGGTGTGGGGCTAATGTTGTTTGTTGCCCGTGGGCCGCTTGAAGTCGAACCGCTGGAGGTCGGTATCTCGGCACATCATGTACTGTGTGTAAAGTACCCTCTGGTTGCGTAGGTAGGTGTGATACAACTGGTACACTCGGCTGAGGGGGAGGCATCTCTGGTACAAATGATGGCTTCGCAAATGCTTGTCCGGGCTCTTCATTACACATATGAGATGCTCTATTACTGGCATGTTCGACACAAGGGGTACTAGGCGGAACATTATCAAGTGTCTCTAACTGCTGAATCTGCTTGTCTACTTTGTCCATGATAAATCTGGTGACCCTTTCATGTACACTATGAATGAGGTTATCTGTACCGCTAAGTGGTTGTTGGTTAAATATATTATTGGCATTGGATGCTTTCAAGTTAGATATATTTACGTTTGCAGTTTCCCCATTTACGTTTGGCGTTTCTATATTAAATTGTTCCGCTACATTAATTCTACGCTGTAATGTCCTTATTGTTTGTTCCAATTCGTTGTTACGCGCTTCAGTTTTACGCAAGTAGTCTTCGAGTCGTCTATTTTCTTTCTCTTTATCAGCAAATTGGACTTCTTTAAGCTTTAGTTCGGTTTCCCACTTCTTTAGTCTCATTTCCAACTGTCTTAGTTCTCTTTGTTTAGTACTATTTGTTTGTATGCTTGACTTTATATCTTTAACCTGCACTTTAGCCTGGTTGGTGCGATCTGGAGACGGCGTTTGTATGCTCACTGTTTCCATCTCACCCTGCAGCTCACGCTGGTTGTTGGTAGCGGCACAAGCTTTACATAAGTCTGTTACTAAGGCGTCCATACAGTTAATATGACAGGCGGCATTACATTTACCACAGGCAACCTCGGTACTAAGTATGTCCATATTACACACATCGCAAGATTGTGCAATTTCATCTCGCAGTATTTCGGCTGCTAGAGTAGGGTTAGTACGCGGGCTAACAACAGTTTTAGGCCGCACTTCATCATCTAGTGCTGATGTAGCATTTATCCGTGGACTAACAATAGTTTTTGGTTCAGTATGTAAAGACCGTGCAACACAATTACTCGGTGGGGTTAAGCGTGGCAATTTCAGCACAGTGTGCTCCGACCGACAGGCTTTACAATTATAAGTAAAAGAGTCGTTAGATAATCTATCAATTTCGTGTGGCGTGAGTTGATCACATCTATAGTGCACCCAGTGATTACCCATATCACATACCGCTGCACGAGTAAGACAGTTCTTCTTGCATTTTGCGCATTTGATATTTTCAGGAGTTTCATTCCGGCTAGAATTTGATGCGACTTCAGTCGGTACCCGGTCAGGTGAAACATCATCACTTGTATCCCCTCGGCGACAGGAGCCGGTCACTTCTGGTGAAGCAAATATGTGGCCAATTTCAATATCAAGATCATTTACAGGTGTCTGTGGTCTAGGGGGGGTAGGTTGTGGGGATGTTTCGCCATTCAGCTGTCTGAGTACGTCTGAGAGGGCATGAGCCAGAATGTTATTTAGCTGCATCACACTCTGAAATTCCCCTCCTCTAATCGGTTCCCACATGATTTCATGTATTATAGGCAAATGTTCTGTCATAAATCGCTCAATATCCCTCCCATTGATCAGAAGTGTACTGTTTGTTACATAAAGATTAATAGTGTAGCCAAATCTGGAACTGGGGTTGCGCCGAACTTTATAAGTCAATTGCACCTCCGCCTTCTTCTGTTTATCACTGCTGGAATCAATCTGTACATACCCTTCACCATCAGGCAGATTGCCATAAAAAGCCGAGCAGGCACTTCGGAAAAGTTCAAAAGTAGCTGTGTCCATCAACCCCCTAACACCACCATTAGTGTAGTTATAATCAACCGCCACCTCCCTGCAAGTGCTAATTTTACGTCTGAGTACTCTGTCTATATTAATGGAATAGTCTCTAGTTGAGTTGATATGCTGTACATTATCATTGTTTATATTTTCACTAGGTGAATTCACCAGACCCATGGGCGCGGCCATCTTGGATCCCGGACGGCGAGATTTTGCGAGAGTTCAAATAATTTTTATAAAATGTTAATATTTATGTGTAAAATCAGTTAAAAGCAGTTCACATTAATGTAAATGTGGTATTTTATGCATTGTAGCAGGGAACATCATACAGCGAAACTTTAAAACAGCAAAGTCAGTCCCAATCACGTGGTCTCAATATCGGCGAGTGACGAAGTTTAAAATTTAAAAAGCACAATAAAAGTCATTATTATCACACCATGAAGGTTAATAATCTGGCTATATAAATGTTAAGAACACACACAACACACAATACAACAGTTCTAGTTACGGCTAAAAGTTATTAAGAATGTATTTTGTTGCATCCACTAGCGCACCCATCCCGCCATTTTGCATGCGTGAGTAAAATTCATTAAAAGTTTGTTTCACCAATTATGACACTTCTTAAATGTTTATCGACATATTTTTTCCATAGTTAATAAGATTTATATTTAGTAAAACATTTAAAACTAAAATGGAAGTTCAACACCACTTGGGAGTGTCGTAGATTAAAATTTTCTTCAGAGCATAAAATTCGTGACCGCCACCACCACAACCAATCTTCAATTTTTGTTATACAATCACTCGAAAGTGCCGACAGGCTGTCGCCAA
>JBEVXV010001216.1:0-2047 GCA_040505915.1 Sedimenticola sp.
CCGGTTATTCATCAATGAGTTACCTTAAGTTATTGCCCATCGACAAACTGAAGATCGACCTATCCTTTGTACGTGACATTCCCCATGACAGAAATGATATGGCTATTACAGAAGCAATCATAGCATTGGGCAAAGCGCTGGATCTACAAGTCATTGCCGAGGGGGTTGAGACAGAACAGCAAGCCGCCTTTCTAAAAGAGAAGGGTTGTCGGCAAGCCCAAGGCTATCTCTACAGCCATCCTATTGAAGAAAATGAACTGAAAAAGAAATATTCATCAGGGAGCTCATAACTATTCAGAGGCTCTTGCCAAAATTAAACACTATATGTAAGATCCTGCATCTCTTGAAATTGCACAGCTTAGGGCGGTTAGCTCAGCGGGAGAGCACTGCCTTCACACGGCAGGGGTCACTGGTTCGAACCCAGTACCGCCCACCAATAAAATCAAAGACTACATTAACTTGTAGGCCTTTTTCTATGAGGTAATCCTCTTGGGGTAAACAGCTGGGTAAACAAATTACCCTTTACTTATCTATCCCCAACTAAAAGACGGGATCAAACAGATCCTTCAACCACCGGTCAAGATATTTTCTAAAATAGTTAAGGGACTGTTGTGCTACCTAAGCCGAGCTTGGCTGGATGGTACTGGGATGCCCGCTCCTAGCCAAAAACTGACCAAAATAATTCGATGATTTAACTACAGTAGCCGACCTGAGACAGCCATTGGCTGTTGATACTCCAAACCACAAAATGTAGAAGCGAGGTAAGGAAAAATCGCAAGAATCGGAATGCGCCGAATAGGAATGTCATCTATGATGCTACTCAATTAGTTTTGATAGAGGCACTGGAGCAATGAATTCTCCAATCAATAGCGAGATGGGGGCTAAGGAGTGGGTAATGTTATTGACATTGTCCTTGCTCTGGGGTGGTTCTTTCTTCTTCGTCGAAGTAGTTATATCTGAACTGCCAGTCATAACGGTTGTATTTCTACGTGTGGCCTTGGCTGCAGTCGCACTCTGGCTCTTCGCGATCGTCATGGGACTCCGGCCGCCGATGACTATCAGGGCATGGACAGCATTTCTCATAATGGGATTGCTTAATAACGTTATTCCATTCACTCTCATCGTCTGGAGTCAAACCCATATCGCTTCCGGTCTTGCCTCTATCTTGAATGCCTCCACACCGCTCTTTACCATTGTCGTGGCCGGGATTCTTCTGGCTGATGAACGAACAACACCGATGAAGCTGGCCGGAGTAATTATTGGTTTCGTCGGGGTTATTTTGATAATCGGCCCTTCCGCGCTTAGCGGGTTGGGAGCTGATGCTTTGGCCCAGATTGCGGTACTTGGCGCAGCAATGTCATACGCGTTTGCAGGTGTGTTCGGTCGGCGATTCAAGGCAATGGGCATCGATCCAGTTGTTACTGCGGCTGGTCAGGTTACAGTCTCTTCAGTTGTGCTGGCACCTGTCGCTATCTACATAGATCGACCGTTCAGCCTTGGTGTTCCTGCTATCGGTACAGTTGCCGCAATCATCAGCTTAGCTATCTTATCCACTGCGGTAGCCTATGTTTTGTACTTCCGTATTCTCGCATCGTCTGGGGCTACTAACCTCCTACTTGTCACTTTCCTCATCCCAGTTTCGGCCATCCTTCTCGGTTCGCTTGTGCTTGGTGAGTCGCTTGAACTTACCCACTTCCTAGGAATGACCTTAATCGGCTTTGGGCTATCGGTGATAGATGGAAGACTCTGGAAACGCAAGAGGATACTAGAATCACCCGCTGTAAAATGTGATTCAACACCTGAGTAGTGAGCAAAAAAAAAAATACCTACTCATGACCGAAATCAGCTGTGTAGCCCAGGTTTCTTAATGTCCGCTTATGCCACTTAGCGGCCCTCAGGCAGGACGTAGCCTGGGTTGAGCTTGCGAAACCCGGGATCACTATTCACCCAATCCGTCACCGGCAAGACCCTCTCCATCAGCCCAATCCAATGGATACTCTTTTCGACTTACAAAACGATGAAAGCTTGAATAGGGCCACTCCGCGAC
>JBEVXV010001217.1:0-5294 GCA_040505915.1 Sedimenticola sp.
TGTTCTTAAACCTTCTATAAGTGCGTAGTTTATTACCATTGTCTATATTTCTACTGTCATCCATAATATCGTTATACCATTTCCTTTCATCGGAGTGCTGTAACTTTTGCTTTGCCTTGTCTATGCATGTTCGTTTACTGGGGTTAGCTATCAGCATAATTTCGGCCATATCTAACTGTGTAATTAATGCCACCATTCTTTTCTCCCAGCTCTTACCCTGCGCTAGAGACCAGTCGTGGATCCTACGAACTATTCTATCACGAGGTGTATTTGATAATCGGCACCATAATCTAATGCATTCCAATTTTTGTTTGATATGACACGAATGCCAACCCATGTCGCCTCTGGTTGCCAAATTTGACGTGTTGGCGCCCGTGCCGAGGAAATATCTACATGCCTTATTCAATACTACCGACACTTCAGGATAATTATTTAAGCCCCAGATACACGCGCCATAGAATAGTACAGGTTCCACCACCGCTTCTATTAGCTTGGTGTACACTTCGTGTGTCATGCCGCCACCGTACATAAACTTTGTGTATAAGGCACCTAAAGCTCTGCTTGCAGATTTGGTTGTCTCTCTAACACTGAACTTCATATCCAGGAATTCGTTCAACCAAAGCCCCAAGTATTTATACGATGCCTCAGTGTCTAATGCCTTATTACCGCATGTGAATGCAAAATCAGATCTTTGAAAAGACGGTGGGCGGATATGGACTATTTTCGACTTATTTTCATTAATTGTCAATCGCCATTTTCTACACCAGCTAGTCACAGCGTCCAACATTCGTTGCATATCTATTTCATTCTCGCTCATCAATACAATATCATCTGCATACATCAACACTGAAATACACTCATTGTCAATGGCGACACCACAGTGTAGAGCATCTATTGCTTCAATGAGGTCATTCACATAGAGAGAGAATAGCGTAGGCGATAAGACACAACCCTGCTTAACACCGAGATTGACATTAAACCACTCGGTTAAATCGTCATTGACACGAACTGCACATGATACATTACTATATAATGACTGGATAGCACTAACTATTTTCCCGTGCAGACCCGCTGACATTAACTTGTACCAGAGACATTCCCTCTGAACCGTGTCAAATGCTTTTCTAGCATCGATAAACGCTACAAACGTGCTTTTGCGTTTGGTTTTCCTATTGTTGGCAATCGAGTATAACGAGTACACATGATCCATGCAACTTCTACCTTTACGGAATCCATTTTGGTAGTCACTTATGACATTGTTTCCCTCTAACCATTTTGTCAATCTGGTATTCAGTATGTCAGCGTAGACCTTACATGGTACTGATATTAATGTTATCGGTCGGTACCCAAGGGGATCTCGTAGATCCTTCTGACCCTTTGATAATGGCATAATAACCCCTTTATTCCATTCACGAGGGATGCTACCGGATGTGAAGGCGAATGCAACGATTTTATGCAACAAATCTACACAGGTGTCATTACGTATAACTTCCGCGGGTATACCGTCAACCCCTGCTGATTTATGCATCTTCGTGCGGAATATAGCGTTATGTACCTCAGCACGGGTTATCGGTACATTAAGGTGATCGCAGTTTCGTCTTCGAAAAGTGTCAGCGTCTCTATTAGATACAGCCGCCTTAATATTATCCAGATGTGCAGCATCAAAATCATTGCCTTCGCTTTCACTACTGTACAATCGTTCATAGTCCTCTTTCCACCGAGTCAATACACTGTTACTATCCGTGAGGACTTGACCGTTTGCACCAACAACTTCACATGGGATTTTATTTGGCCTTTCATTAGCCATTCCTAATCGACCTATGTCCTTCCAAAACTCCCTGGAATTGCTATTGTTTATAAGTTTTTCGTGCAAATCTGTCTGCTTCTGTAGCTGGTATTTACGCTTATATTTTCTATTTACTCTGTCAAAACAGCTTCTCATATTACAATAAGCCTCTCTCAACCTTCTTCGCACAATTCCAGGGGTTTTACAAGCCAACCACACCGTTTCATACCGACAAACCCTATCCCACAGTTCCTGCAGCTCGTCGTTCCAATAAGGTTTTCGCATAGACCTATTGAGTTTACCATTGTGTACACGCTTTTTCTTTAGTTTAGTAGTCATCTCATTTCTGATCAATTCACTAAATTTCAGGTATGCCAGATTCGCATCATTCTCAATATGAATTGCATTTTCAATCGACAATATCGCACTGCGAATTTCTACCAGTGCCTCTTCATCATTCAGGAAACTGTGGGGTAGGTTGTCCACATGAAACCGTGTCGCTGCTTCATCATGTCTTTTATCATGTCCATGTGACGTATGCATGTTTTGGTGTACACTCAACGTACAGTTTATGAAGGAGTGATCAGGTACCTTGTCATTATTTTGCAAATTGAAATCATTAACCAGTTCCGTCATTTTGTGTACATAGAATTCATCATATAATGACAGTTGTTCATGGGGTACTAGTATGTAGTCCACCACGGACCTGCCCCTGTGAGACACGTGCGTGAAATCGTTTGTACCATTACGACCGTTAATCATGCACATATTGCAGTCAACTAGAAAGTCAATCAGCAAGGAACCATATTTATTGCTACCATCGTCAATAACAGTCCTGGGTGGTATCATGTCAACACCTTCTATATAGTCTGTGTCATCGGCTACCCTCGCATTAAAGTCCCCGCATATATATATTAAGCCCTCATTCTGGTACTGGTAGACCTGGTTCATTAAGGTATCGAAAAACTGTTCTGGGTCATTTGCCCTCGTAGATCCATCGGGTGGTAAGTAACAGACGCACATACAAACTGATTCGCCTGTCACTCTAGACATAAGTTTTACCCATAATACGTCATGTAACTCCTTATTCAGTATTATGAATTCATAGTCCTCGAGTAGTTTATCACGGATAAAGAACCCCACACCGCCCGCTCCGCGTCGAGCATTGGGGTGAGTGTGACTTCTGTTGTGTCCGATCCATTTGAAACCTGCGAGTGTTATTGTATCGTCATTTCGTAGGAAAGTTTCACAGATGGCAATTATATCTAAATTCAGTGATTGTGACACAGTTTCGCGGAAAGAGCGGTTGTCGTGATCCGTGAGCGACCAGCCGCCCACATTCCATACACCAAGCCGTATACTCCCCTATCGTGCTCTATTTGTGTCCGTCCTTTGTCTATTGTAATTGTTGTAGTTCCTATTTCCGTGTGTGCCATTGTCTCGTGCGTTATCTCGTGGATAGTTCCTGTTCCTGTTATTGTCATTGTTGTTACCATTGCGGACAGTGTTTGATTCGTCATTAGTGTTACCATTGTTACTGCGTTTCATAACATATCTCCCGTTAATGTTGATATATTTATCGGATTTGCCCATTTCTGTCAGTAATGTCTTAATATTTGCCTCATTGGTGCGCACTTCCAGTGGTCTATCATCTTCGATGTACACGTTACGAAAGTTGCGACACTGTCTCAGCGAGCTTTTGTTTTTCATGATCTTAGCCTTTTGAGCAGCCGTGTCCACAGTAGCAATGATCACACCGGGTCTGTTGTTACTGAGGTCCTTCTTGCGACACACAGATTTAATAGTGATGTCATTTATTTTCATACCATCTCTAATTAGTGCTTTAACTTTGTCTTTGGTAATAACTGTGTCGTGTTCCTCTCTCGGGTCGCACTCCATATTACGTATAACAACATTGAGGTTCTCAGGACTGCGGCTTGGTGCCCTCGCTGCTGCCTCCGCGAAGCTCTGGCGCGCGTAGTCTACCGTACCACTGAGCCTCTGCATGTCATTTTTCACGTCTTTCCGAACTGCGGAAACTTTCGTCTCAATAAGGTCAGTCGCTCTCGCCGTAAGTTTTTCTTCTATTTTCTTGGATAGGCTGTCTACACGGTTGTTGAATTCCTGTCTCACTGCGTGTATTTGACCTTTCACCATGTTCACAAACTCATTGCGCAACTTGTCTTCCAACTTGTCAAATCTACTCTCAAATGTATCTTTCATCTCATTGGTCATGATGCGCATTTGTCGGATAATCTCCATATCCGAATTGTCATCGCCTGTCCGTTTCTTCTTGAGCGTATCCACGGTGCGGTCATCGTCACCATTGCCGCTAGATAGCGCTCGCTTGCGGTTGTTCCCCTGTCGAGACATTCCCATTATACTCTGCTTGGCGCTTTCCGACGTGTTCGTTGTCCCCCTCCCCTCATCGGCACCGATAACAACAGAAATCTGCTGTGATCCCATGACCGTATCCACGTAGGCCTTCGATTCACTAAGTGAAATATCTGTGTTTGCCGCCATCGCAAATCGAGCCCCTGTCCCGATCCTCAAATTGGACGAACAGCAAATCACTGGAGCGTGACGAGTCGAGTGACAGAGATTCGCTCACCACGTCACAATCCGAACAATGGAATTTGAGTGGGTGGGATACGATAATAGCAAGCGATGAATGTAAACAATTACACAAAAACACATATAGCATCAAAGCCGATCCACTGTACAATGATATCTAGTCATATAATGATAAAAGTACCTTTCGTACAAATAATCCGCATGAAATCCGTATGTGAAAATCCTCAAAAACACTTTTGATCACACAAATTTATCAGAGCTATGAAAACACAACTTTACTAAATGAGGGTGTGGATTTATACTTCCTTAAATTTGCTTAAATTAACATATTGTCGTGGTGTTACCTTAACGTATGACGTCGTGTTTTAGGCGTTTCTACATATTTCGTATACAATGTATGGCGATGGTTATGCGATAAGCGGGATTTACTTGTACGTCCAGCCAGTCTGTATGCAATCATAGTTCTCAGTACATGTACAACATTGGCATATAAATCAGTACTGGCATTGAAAGTTCGACGTAATCATACGCACACACTCACATTAATTACAATATTAAACTTTTAGTCAATATTATTATGTATTTCATGAGTCATGATTGCATGTGATATTTAACTAACGAATTGCGTGTATCCATCAGAAATGATCCTCTGGCGAGTTTCTTCTTAATTCACACAACGAGTTTATTAAATATCATGCATTCATCACGAATGTTGGATTATATTTATTACATGACCTGTTGTTAATGTTAAATTAATGTTGAAAGTTTTATCATTTCATTCAATGAATGGCGGCCTTTGCCGAATTACCTCGTCAGCTCAAACCCAGCGAACACGTGATGTTGTAACGACGTCGGTTATTGGTTGGATTGACGTCTAGACGTCAATCCAACCAATAACCGACGTCGTTACAACGTCACGTTACGACATAACATT
>JBEVXV010001218.1:0-2444 GCA_040505915.1 Sedimenticola sp.
ATACGAGGTTCTGGCTCTAACCCCTCGATATTGTGGCACATCAGGTGGTTCACTAGATTCAATGCAGCCCAGCAGTTTTGACTTTTGTCCATGTCGTATCTTACCAAAATCAGACAGCGAAGGCGGAGTTGATTGATTTTCATGGGAGAAAAACGTTGCCGGATCTCCATGACGTTGTTGATTGGCAATGTATAATCGACCAAATAGGCTGCTGTTGTGTCGTTGTACTTTAACAGCCTGAGACGACTTTGAGCTTGACTTTGATTTTGCGGTTTTCAGTAGTGGAAGTGAGTTTTTCTTGATTGGATTCTGAATTGGCAAGTCTCTGGTCTCAATCACATCTTTCACATACTTTAGATACTGTGTTCTACCTAGCGATTCAAGTGTCCGAATTGTCTCTACAACTGCCGAATCTGCGCAAATTCGTGTATTCAGCTCAGGACAATCATCTTGAAATGGATTTCCGAAACCGGATATGATATCTACAAGTTTGCGTGACTGATGATGGAACAGTTTCTGAGAGGAATGACCTTCTGAGTGATGCAGACAAATATCTGGATCCTCTTCATGAATGTACTGGGTATCAAAGTCTTTAATAACATTAGCTATCTCTGGACCACATATTAGCCATCTTCGAAGAGCAGTCTGGTCTTCTGTTAATCCTATGGCACCTCCATTGCCCTTCACCTTGGCATTTTCCTGCTCATGTACCTGGTCGATTGGAATATAGGAGAAGCGGTTTGTCGTTTTCGAAACAACCCAGTGCTTCTTGAATTCGTCTTCAATAGCTGCGGGGAGGGATTTCATGTCTCGAATGTGAATCGGGATCCAGCGTGCATAATTGTAATGATCCAATGCAAAGAAAAAGCAGACAAGTGACTCAAGTGCTTCAACATACAAGTCAAATTTGTTTTCTCTCTGTGCTCTCAAAAGGACAAGGATGCCCTTTTCTATGGCTATAACAGTATCCCAAAACTGGAAGGTAGGACTGGTGATAAGCATACGTTTTCTCCATGTTTCAAAAGTTTCATCAATTCCATTTGCACGATTTGAAATCTGAAACGCACGTTGTTGGAGTACTGATAACGCCACAACGGAGACTTGATGGGCATGGCGAGTCCGTGTCAGATGTGCTGCTTTCAGGAAACCGTTAGCGATTCCAGATGTGGCAATTTCAGCCTCTACAACCGCTGCTGTCCAGCCCGAACCTTGCAGGTAATCCCCCGCCATATTCCATAGAGCCATTTCCAGATGGAGACCGCCAAACATTACTACAAATTGATCTTCTCCGTGAGAGTCTGGCCATGTCCATTGAATATATTTTGCCTTTGCAAATATGGGGCAGTCACATGCCATGACGGAAATCTGACCAGGATGTAGAAACGCAGTGACAGACTTGATTACACTCATGCCATGTTTGATCATTGCTGGGTTGTCGGCCTTTTCCATGAAGAGAGGCAGTAATGCCATTATGGCTGCTGGGTCCAACATGGGAGATACATTTTTAGCATGAAAGGCAGCCCATGCGATTGCTTCATTAGTCAGTGTGTCTTGTGTCAATAGATCACTTGCATTCTGTAACCATACATCTTCAAGTGTCAGTGCTCTGTTTAATTCACCCCTGATTTGTTTGGTATAAACGGCAGGAACGGTTATCTTAGATGGATTCATTGTTACTGTAGGAACTACGGAATATGAGTCTGGAAGAAGCACTTTGTCTGACACTATGTCGGATAACGGAACTGGGTCTTGGGGTTCACCACTATTATGTTCTGTCGGGAACTGTATGATACTGATGCCAGTGCCATGCCATGGAATGATGAGTGGGCCGTTGTGGATGACGGATTGTGGTCAATATTGTCCATAGCACCAACTACAAATAGACCAGATCTCAGTTTTGACGGACAAACTACACCGGTAGCCGCAAAGCGTCTGCTCATGTTTAGTGCGATGTTACTTTCCAGTTGTTGCACGCGTGCATATGAAATGCAAACACCCATTTTGTTTAATTGTTTGATCAACCTTTTGCTTCTTATTAGCGAGTGTATGTTCAACCCAAGATATACAACAAGAGGTGGCTCTCGTTCAACGGTATGCCGTGTGTTAGTGTTTTTTTCAGGCATTGTTTTTTTGGTGTTGAAGAGCATCAATTGTGATATAGTCAAACATGCTTGTGATAGCAACGTAGATTGTTTGTCTTTCATAGTTGGTCCATTTACTATCATGGATACAAGGGCATTGAGGCTGTCCGGTACTGCAGTAGATTGACAACCAGGAGGAAAGTCACCGGAAAACTGAAACTGTTCGTCAAAATCAAATATGTCCTTGCGGATCGTTTTTGCAACTTTAGCCATGATTTGTAATCTCTTACAGTTAGTGCGTCCTTTAACATTTGTTGTATGCATTCAGGGAATACTAACACTGACCGCTTTCCGTCTGTATGT
>JBEVXV010001219.1:0-7430 GCA_040505915.1 Sedimenticola sp.
TTTCTTCAACTTTTACGTTAAACTTTTTCAACTTCTTATATCTCTGTAACCCCTTGGGATATCAACTTGAAACTTCATATACACATTGATCAATACCCACGGTCAAGGCCTTTGAATTTGAATTCAGGCATACCCAGGGTCAAGGCATTTGAATTCAGGCGCGTCGGGGAGCATTTGTCAGATTTATCGACCATCTAGTTGTACCAGTTACCGAAAATATAATTAAATTCACTTGCACATAACGCGATATAGTAGGCGCTTTGGTGTCCGTCCGTCTGCACATTCACATTATTATTAGTTTATGGAAGTTGTGGTCGTCATTACGGACGGACGGACGAACGGAATGACGGATGCAATATACCCACATTTTCTTTGAAAAGTACGGGTATAAAAATAATGGTTCAGTACATATCAAATATTGTAAGTAACAGTTAACAGTGAAATTATATCACATAATTTTAGATACAAGTCCCACCATGTCTACGGTGCCATCAAACAAGAATGTAATTGACATTTGGAGAAATTCCGACACCAACACTAGAATTACAAAAGATACAATAGAAAATAAATATCCTGGAAAAGTTGTTGATTGTAATCTCGCAACATTATCTACAAAAGTTAGACGACTAAGTGATAGATCAAAACTACTTAAGAAAAATAAAAATAACAAAGAATTAGAGTCCCTCATGTCGGCTGATTTTGAGTTTCCTAGATCTGATATTCAATTCCCACCTCCAGTGGCAAGTGTGACTAATGATAGTACGAGAGAAAGTGAGCGTGATCAGTGTTTGGAAAATAAGAAGTTGAAGAGAGATATTGAAAATGTAGAGGCAACAAATGAAAACTTGAAGTATCAAATTACCAACTATGAGCACAGAGTGAACGTTATCATGAACTTATTAGAACTTACGAATACAAAGATGGCTAAAACACTAAAAGAAAAGCATGATGCGAGTTCGATGAAGCAGGAGGTTAAGCTGTGGGAGGAGAAGTATGCGAAATTAGAGAGTGAGTTGGAGAGTACGGTGGTTGAACTACATGAAAAGAAAGAGAAACTGAAGCGAGAATGCACGAGGAATGTTACAAAGAAATTAAAGCGAAGAGACGAAACGATAATATTACAAGAGAGAAAGATTAAAGAACAAGGCAATGTTATTGACACAATGAAAGATGAGTGTGAGATGAAAGACACACAGATGGAAAATTTGAAACGTGGCAAGAAGAGTTTGCTTGTGAAAGTGTGTCGGCTCTGACAGACCCGTGAAAAAAGCACATGTATCCTTGAAAATGACGAGTATATAAATTCTTTGAAATCAGATATTGTAGAAAAAGAAAAAAAAATAGATGAGCTTGAGCAAATAAATGTAATTTTGCAGGATCCATCCATTGATTGTTTTCACGACGGAAAATATTCCAATGAAATTCGAACAACTATTATGTCATTACTGACTGAAGGTGGCGTAAGCCAGAATAAAGTTAACCATGTCATGCAACTTGTTCTTCAGAACCTGACAGGCAAGACCCTTTCTAGGTTGCCCAGCACCGGTGTGAAAAGCCGCCTGATGCTGGAGGCAAAGCGGATCGCAAACAGGCAGGTTGTGGAGAGTATGCTGCATGACTGGGACGACAACAAGGCAGAGCCATCCACAGGTAATACATTACACCAAGATGGTACTTCGAAATTTCATCGCCATTTTCAGTCATACCAAGTTACAACTGCAGACGGCACTACATTGTCTGCTGGTTTGTCTGAAGTGGCTCGAGGAGATGCAAGTACCGTCTTGTCCGAATTTCAAACACTTGTATCGGATCTAGCTAGCTCACTCAGTCCATCAAATTCAAATGCTCACACAAAGGAAGTCGCAAAACTTATTGTTTCTATCATTGCCACAATGTCAGATCAAGGCTCTGTAAACCCAGTGTTTAATGATAAGCTCCAAACCATCAGAGAAGATCTACTGCCAGTTGTCTTTGAACACTGGGATACTATCCCAGATGATATGAAACAAGAAATGTCTAAATTGCTGTCTTTCTTCTGCAAAATGCATATATTTGTTAACATGGCAAGTGAGACTGACAAATGCTTAGCACAGTTTGAAAAGCACATCATAGCTGAAGGAAGAAATCCATTTTCCTTCAACTGGACAGAAAGCGGTGCTTCAAGACTGGTTCGCACGGTAAGTAAGGCCTTAACCAGTCACGGGTGTGAGAAGTCTGGTGTAGGAAGTCACTTCCTCACTTACCTACAAGAGAAAGGTAAAGACAACAAGTTAATTTCCTTTCGCGGCCACAGGTTCAACCATCTGTTTCATGTGGCCGGTGTAACCTATTATCACTTGAGTGACATCAAGGACTTCCTCCAGAGGTGGGCTGATCCCAACGACCTGCTGAAGAGCATACGGTTTGACATCGACGAAACCGTCTACGTCAGTGGCATTAGAGCCTTGGGTATAATTGACAAAGTGGTGACGGGCCCACTCTGGAGGTTGATAGAAGCGGCGCCAAATGTCCTAGCTCTAAACAACCATCTACACCAGGTAAAGATGCAACTGGAACAGTGGGCACAGGATGCCAGCCATGTCCTCTCAGGTGTCAGTCTGTTTGATGAGGACGAGGTAAGTATAACAAAAGACGCTGTCTACGACAGTCTCTTTGCACCGTCCGAGAATCTAGTCCTTGAAACGTATACTCAGATGGCACTTGAGCTATGCTTTGGTGGAATGCTCCTCATTCTTGAAAGGCAGGCAAAAGACCAACTTCCTGGAGGTAGGTACTGGGATTTAGATCCTCACACAGTACAGCGGATGTCCAGTGTGCCAACAACAAACACTGCTTCTGAAAGGGACTTTGCACAGTTGGATATCCTGATGCGGACCAAACCATCTGCTTCGACAGTTGCCCTGGAGTCAATCATCATGTGGTCCAACAACAAGACTTCAGCCTGGTTGTCGTCTCTGTCTGAGGCAGATCACGGTAAGATCGTAGACGATGCCAGAAGAAATGCTCCCCATATGGCTGAACAAATGAAGCTGAAGCAGCAGACATTATATGCAGGTAAGTTGCAGCATTTGAAAGAGAGGCAAGAAAAGAAAGTAAAACAGGAAGAAAAAACACATGCAACCAAGGTAAAACTTACCCAGAAAATAACCGAAGCTGGTGGGTTGTGGACCAGTGAGCAACAGCTGCATGAATATAGGAGCCTTCAGTCTGACACGGTGTACAAAGAAGCCCTAGTTTCACAAATTTATTTTCACAAGTCCATATTAGGTAGCAAAGGTCCAAAGGAGCTATTTCAGCAGCAACATAAAGGTAAAATATTTTCGATAGACCAGTTGGAAGAACATTTAAAGCAAATCCTTATATTAAACGAAGACACAGAAACCGAGGTAGATGAACCAACCCTTTCGTATCGACCAACTGAAGAAGTGAAACAGGTAGTATTAAGTCTAAAAACACAACTCAAAGGCAGGATTGAAGAAGGTAGAACAAAAATTATCATTTCTCAGCAAAAAAATCAGCTACCTCTTTTTATAAAAAATCCATCACTATTGGAAGGAAAGTCCGTCAAACATAAATGTCGGGATCCAGAGTCAAGAGAGATTGAGTGGTATTCTGGTGTTGTGTTGCACACATCTAAGCACAATGCCAATCCTATTAAAACAGTATACACAATTAAATATGATGAGGATCCTGGTGAATGGGACTTTCCTCTCCTAAAGGACTTTGAAAATGGGGATTTGATAATTGTTGAACGGAATTGAACATTTTCTTTTTCAGGTGCTGCAGATGTGTCTCAGTATGTATCCTTTTTGTGTCAAATCCACATCTAGATACATTACATTTACACAGTACATTCTGGCCATCAAGTAAGTTCAAACCAATTTGTTAAACAAGTCAGTGCATGCAAAAAGGGATAACTTGACTTTTGCAATTGGTATAATATACCAATATAGATGCACCATGAGAAAAATGGCCTAATTGTGGCTTATGACCAGTGTAGCCTCATATCAGCCTGCACATCCGCGTTACACATCTGCGCTACACATACGCGTTACACATTCTGATCAGGGCCTACACTGGTCGCAATATGCTGGGAAAGCCATCAGTCTGCTTCTAATGAAAAATTTAAATCATTATCGTGCATCGTATCGTATCATTGTGTGCTAGATGATCAGTAGCTACATGTACACTAGTCAAAATCATAATTTGGCCATTTTTCTTGTGGTGTGCCACATATATTATTATATAACAAAACGTATATTCTAACCCAATATTGCAGTAGTTAGTCTAAAATAAAATCTATAACACTTTCCAAGTCGACGACAGATTATGCAAGCTGGTGGGCTCATGCGCTGGCAGATGTGAATGTTGATCAGGATCTGTGCTGGTTGTAAACAACAAGTTTTACATTTTGCATGCAGTGACATAGAGAATAATAAGGAGACCAGTGCACATGAAAAGGTATACATGAGCCCTCGTGTATGCATGGGTTGTTCTGAACATGTTGTCTAGTTTAGATGTACCGTATTTACCGTATATATTCAGACACTATTTATTTTGGCTTATGCGACCAGTGTAGACCCAGATCAGCCTGCGCATCCGCGCAGTCTGATCAGGATCTGCACTGTTCGACATTCAGTCAGTAAAACATCTATGAAACAGTTTAGATCCTTTTCAACCAACAAAATAATAGGGGTGTCCCAAAATAAAGTGTCCGAATAAATAGGGTAAATACGGTAATCTACAAAACATATCAGTTATTCTAAATCCGCTTCTTGAAAAATTGGGCTCAGTTATTTCACCGCTTGTGTAGAGACCTTCCACAACATGTAAATAAACGACACAGTTGAATATCTTAATTCTGTAGGGGTCCAGTGTACCGACATGTGAGTCAGTTGGACTTGCAGCTACGCATGAGGCGACTGATCGCTGCGGTGCTGGGATTCTGTCTATCTTGTATCAAGGTGGGGAACTCCTGGCCAGCCCGTAGCGGTCATAGCGCTCATGTTTCGACATCCTGCAAGAGCTGGCCGGTGTCGGTTATCTCTGGACCTTATCTTCATCACGAGTCCACATTCAAGGTATACAGGTCATTACGATTTAACAGTACATGTATTTACAAAGATTCTGTGAAATGACATTTATCTGCTCAAGTTCATTCGATAACAATGTTGATCACCTCCGTGAGATTTTATGCCTAATCCCCCATCTGCGATTTTTCATGAAAAGTTCTTACAAAATTTAAGAAATTTGGCATTTGCTATGAATATTTCATCCGTCATTGATGGTAAATATCACATTTTCATGAAAAGTGTGTGGGATCGGCATAAAATGACATAAAGTCCTGTGGACTGGCTAGTATTCAATTGAGTATGGACATTTGTATGATAAATATCACTAGTCTATAGATGAATATGGGAACAAAGAAGTGAGAAAATGACATGCATGTAGTGATCACTGATGTTGAAAATTTAGCGGTTGGTACTTGAAAGTAGGCTATATAGAAGTAATGATGTATAATTGACTGTTCATGATATGATGGGAACAATGACATTATATTTGCGAATAAATAATCATGGGTAATAATCAATCAACATCATCACCAGTAGGTTTCGTCAAGTATTTTACTATACAGGCATTGTATCATAACAATCAAAATGCTATTCAATGTAAATATGATTGTTCAACACCCAGAAGACAAGAATATTAAGGGCTTTAGCCCCGGAGGCCCTCCAGGCGTTAAAGCCCTATTTTAGCTTGCACTTACATGCATATCAAACTGACTAATTATGATATGATGTAAAATAATTGCTGAAAACTGCCGGTGATGCTGTTGATCGATTATCACCCATGACAATTATTCAGCTTCTGGTACGTGTTACAAACATTGTGCAGTGATGTATCACATAGACAATAATTATTTGTTGCCATGGTAACCATTTACATATCACATTGAAATATATGTGAATTTTTAACCAATTAAGAATTTGGAAATACCTTACAAGCCAAACTCCATTGGCCACAATGCCTTGAATGGTATATCAAAGGCTATAGATACAAAATTGTTTTTCATGAACGGTTTCCATGGCAACCAATTGAAAACAAATATATCACTTGTTATGTGTTACAGTGTGTACCTTGTAACTTCTGAAGTATTATGTAGTACATGGTTTGTGTTAGACAATGATGAAAAAGTAAACAATAATTTTTGAACGCAACTATACCTTTTTAAGTAACATTACTGTTTTTTTCCAATTATGTTACCATGGTAACCAACTACATATTTCTCAAATAAATGCATACTATACTCATTGGCATGACTATTTGGTTCCACATACATGTGTAATTGATTTGATTCACAAGTTGGAAGTTTCAGACATATTCAGCTGTCAGTTAGTATTTAAATATAAATTTCATGTATGGTTTCCATGGTAACCAATTGAAAAGACATATGTCACTTGTTACATATTACAGTGTGTACTTTGTACATTCTGAAGTATTATGTAATACATGATTTGTGTCAGACTATGATGAAAAAGTAGACAATATCTGTAATATTTAGAACGCAAACACCTTTTTAAGTAACAATACTGTTTCTTTTTCAATTATGTTACCATGGTAACCAACTACATATTTCTCAAATACATACATACTATACTCATTGGCATGACTATTTCTGTTCTACATGTATGTGTATTTGATTTAATTCACAAATTGGGAGTTTCTGACATATCCAGCTGTCGGTACGTATTTAAATAGAAATTTCAGGAATGGTTGCCATGGTAACCAATATTTGGAAAACTCTATGTTTGTAAGTTATACACTGTGTTCATTACCAATAGATTGTCTTAGTATAATGTAGTGGATGTTTATATAACAAATCAGATGAGATTATGTTATATTTGTGGACAAAATATAACAAATACCGATATTTGAAGATAGAAATGTGTCGTTTTCACTTATTTTCACTCATTTTGTTGTCATAAAAGTAGCGATTTGACCAAATATTCCCCGAAATGATATGTGTGGGCTTACTAATCATTAATATGCATACACATCATGGTTTAATGACTGGTTTTGCATTAGTTTTTGTAGGAGAACTTTTTTTTCATTATCACGTAGGCGAATTTTGCTCATTTTCGGTGCCATTTGGCCCCATACCTTTACATGGGGCAAAATGACACAAAATGTCGTCAAAGCGGTAAAAGAAAAGTTGATTATCTCAGGAACCACTTAACCGATTTCAATAATCTATGGCTCTTTGGAATTGTCTTGCCAAGTTCTATCACTTGCATTAACATTCAATTGAATATAATAGATAAAGAAAAATCACCTGAACCCCCTTCTCCTTCCGACAATGCCTGTTCGCATAAGAGACACATGTCCTGCGTCTCCATGATACTGAAATAGCGGTCGTATGTCTATAAACA
>JBEVXV010001220.1:0-3118 GCA_040505915.1 Sedimenticola sp.
CGATGTTGCCTGCTAACCCCAAGGTCAAGATCACAGACGTAGAAAATTCTCAGATTTGAAAACTTAACGTTGGGTTATAACTTCTGTACACCTGCATTCAATGCTTGCATATTTCATACATTTGTAACCTCATCCACCATCATTGTACACAAGGCCCATGCTGCCTGCTAACTCAAAGGTCACGAACTTAGAAAATTCTCAAATTCGAAAACTTAGTCTGGTGGAATTCCTAGGGACGTGGTTTTGTGACATAACATATGTTTTATGTTTGTTTCTCATAGAGTGGGTTCTGGTGATGATATACCACCCGGGTGCAGAGCCTGCACCCTTGGGGAAACTTTTTTATTTGCATATTTCCAAGATGGCCGCTGTCGGCCATTTTGGAAATTGCTACTTTCAATGTTTTGGCATACAGTGCTGCAAATCATATCGTTTCGGGGAGATTTGTGGGTGAAAGAAACATACCTGATATCAGTTTGATGAATTTTACCAATTTTTGACCTTCAAGTCCAAGATGGCCGCCAAGATGGCCGCCAAAATATTAAAATTTGTATAACTTCTGAACTAATCAGTTTACGAAGCCGATATTGGTATCTATTTATAGGTTTTTTGGGTCAGGGAATCTGATTCTATAGTCAGATTGTTTCTTCAACATAGTGATGTGCCCAAAAATCAAAGATGGCCGCCAAAATGGCCGCCAAGATGGCCACCAAAATGTTTAAAATTGTATAAATGCTTGACTTAGGTGTATGGGGTCAGGGAATCTGATTCTAAGGTCAGGCTGCCACTAGTCATTTTATGCTAATCATACTGGTACTCTGAATTAATAATTGTTATTGTATCACATACATGATTCACACACCTGTTCTGTATCTTCTTGATTGTTAGATATATCTACCTTAGCTGCTCATGCATCCGAATCACCGCCTTCACCAATGGCTCCAGTATCAGCATCATCACCATCGTCTTCATCCATAACACCGGAAATTGTTTGTGGGTTTTTACAGTCATTATCCCCATGACAGGCACAAAAGGCAGAGCATGATATACGAGCAGTACAGCAACTACAGCGTGATGTGGAGCAAGGTGATGTGGATGAGCACCCACATTTAATCATTTTTAGCACTGACTCAGGAGCTGGTGAGACATCAGCATCTAGGGCAATTGGTTCCAGCTTGTTGACATTGGTATTCCTGGACCACCCGAAATTTACGGGGTCGAGGTCAGGTGGATCAGCATCGAGAGCAGATCTCCAGATAGCAGTTTGCAGATGGGCCCTGTGTACATGTTGCTCAAATGCTGCTTTGGTTGGTGGCAGGACACGTAGTTTTGGCGCTGAGTTGAGCTTCTGATTACCCATTTTGTTTGTCCAAACCTTGTATCGGAGTGATGTCATGTCCGTTTCACCAGGTTGTCCATAACAGGATGCAGTGAATGATACGCATTGAGACACAACACTATCATTATGTTCATGTGTGTTACCCAGCTTGCTGAGATCATGAGTTCCAGATTTCAGAACCTTAAGTATTTTACCTTTCCCAATTCCGTACAGATAGGAAACTGTATCACACCCAGAGAGTACGTGAGCAGGTAGTACATTGTCAATGATATCTATATGTTTGTCAACTGTGGCTTTGATATCTGCACACTTTCTCCCTGAACTTGTACCAATCATCACCATGTCACATGTGAGCTGCTCCATGTTATAGTAATAAAGCAGCAAGACAAAGACGTCAGTGTCATCAGCGACCACACGTATACTGTTCTTGCCAGATTTTGCCAGATGGACAACCTGCTGTATGATGATCACATCAGCTTCCTCATGTGTAGTACGAATATCTGGTCTCTCCTTAATACTCCCATCACATATCTCCACCGGTGTTGGCTCAGTACCAGTAACCACCAGTTGTCGATTCCGTGGTAGCAACGGTTGTCCCTCCCTCAGATATACACAGATTAGATTGATTAACTGCACTTTATTCTGTGTAACTGTGAGGCATACATTCTTGGGTGGGAGTGGAGTTACCATGGTTAGTTGATGTTGTCGGCTAGCAAGCTTTCCTGCTCTTGAAGTGCGAGTATTTTCCTTTATGCTGTCATCATAGTACCTATCAAATACCAAATATGTGTCAGCAATCTGAAGATGACCAGCGACATAGTTCACCACATTCCGTATGTAGTCTTGGACAAGTCCATGAGTAGGCCAGTTAACTACCCACAGGATAGCACATCCATCTAGGACTATTGCATCAGGTGGAACTGATCTACGGTCTGTGAGCTCAACTTGCAATTTTGTCTTCAAAGTTGATTTTGACTTTGTGAAACGCATCTCACCAGCTTCATCGAACATTGACGATGGTACACCAGCCAGTTCATAACCAAGTACATCCTTCATATCAATATCTCTGACCTTCTGTAGACAAAGTACTCTGGAGTAGATCAATGTTGTATCACATACTCTAACATCTACAGCACCGACTTTCTTGCTAGAGACAGACATGGTGACAGTTGGCTTTGTGAGTGGTTTGTTAAAGCTTTGTGGCCATCCTTCCTCATACCTATTCATCAATGCTTCTCCTAACTGAACTGAGTCATCAACATTGACTGAAACAGGTGATATCCTTCCAGTGACTATATTGATAAGGCTGCCTGATGGATGGTTGGCTGAATTTAGGGGATCAATACAAGAAGCTAGCTTATTCCTGATCTTCTCTCTATCTACAGCATCAGTTTGTATTCTCGAAGCACCTTCCTCCTTATGGACAGTGACTGCAGTCTGTGTATCCGGGTCCGCTAATGACATGACATCTTTCTTCAGCTGCGCACATATGTGTAGACTGAGTGCCCATCGTTTCAGCGTTGATGGCTGTAGTGTTATGCCAACTATGCCACCAGGACTATGACCGTATCGCATGAAGGTAGACTCTATGTATAGATCTGACCACAGCCCATTCCAGATACCTCGCTGGTGGCGCATGACATGGTTGCCTTTCATGAACTCATCCAGAACCGGGCCAGGCAACTTGCTCATGGAATGTAGATAATACAGGCAGTATCTGTGGAGACAAATTAGTACATTCTATGCATCCCAACACCATTAGTACTATTCTACAGCAAG
>JBEVXV010001221.1:0-2475 GCA_040505915.1 Sedimenticola sp.
CTGATGAAAGCAAATTTGAAGAAAAACAGTTGCCACCGAAACATGAGTTTTATAACGATTTGCAAAAGGAGGATATCAGCAATGAAGACTTCGAGCACGCATGTCGAGTTTTTCAAGAACTGAAGATTAGTAATTTGGGCGAGTATAGCGACTTGTACTTGAAAACTGATGTTCTATTACTCACAGATGTCTTTGAAAACTTTCGTGAAATATGCCTGCGGGACTATAACCTGGATCCAGCACACTTCTATTCGGCTCCAGGCTTATCATTTTCGGCTATGTTGCGTATGACCAACGTAGAGCTCGAACTGCTTACAGACGTCGATCAATTAAATATGTTTGAACGCGGAGTGAGAGGTGGATTTTCACAAGTGTCACATAGACATGCAGTAGCAAATAACTACTACATGAAAGACTATGACCCTACCAAACCAGTGTCCTACATATCGTACCTAGATGCTAATAATCTATACGGTTGGGCGATGATGCAAAAGCTGCCAATGCGAGACTTTAGGTTTTTAGATGAAAGGGAAATTAGTCAGTTTAACATTAACGATGTGGACGTTGAGGGCGAAAAGGGATATTTGATTGAGTGTGATTTGCACTATGATATCAGTCTTCACGATTCGCATCAGGATTTACCTTTGGCGCCAGAAAAAAGAAAGATTGGAGAAGATGAGTTATCCCCATTTGCTACACATCTTTGGAGACAGTTGAATGGTGAACATTGTAAGATGACTAACGTGGAGAAACTCGTCACATCGCTTGACGATAAGGACCACTACATTTTACATATTCGTAATTTGCAACTATACGTATCACTCGGACTAACAATTAAGAAAGTACACAGAGTTCTTGAGTTTTACCAGGAGGCATGGTTGAAGCCGTATATTGATTTCAACACTGCCAAGAGAGCCCTTGCAAAGACAGAGTTCGAGAAATCGTTCTACAAAATCTTGAACTGTAGCGTATTTGGAAAACTTTTGGAAAATCAGAAAAAATATAAGGATATTAAGCTAGTTTCTTCAGAGAAACGACTCAACACATTGATTGCCAAACCAACATATAGTTCGCGCAAGATATTTAATGAGTCACTGGTGGGAGTTCAGTTTAAACGTGTGAAAATTAGTATCACAAAGCCTATTTACGCAGGACAAGCGGTGCTGGATATATCAAAATGCCAGATGTATGACTTCTGGTACAACCATTTGAGAGCGAAATACGCAGAAAAGATTGTTCTTCTTATGACTGATACAGATTCATTACTATTTCACGTTGAGACCAATAACATTTTCACAGACATGCACGAAAATGCTCACTTATATGATACATCTGATTATTCAAGAAACAATTTCTTTCACTCGGATGATAATAAGAAGGTACCAGGCATATTTAAGTCAGAGACAGGGACCAAAATCATAACGCGCTTTACGGGTCTGCGATCCAAAATGTATGCATTCACTTTGGATGGCGAAGAGAAGGCGACCAAACGAGCAAAAGGAATATCGAGGGCCGTAGTCGACAAGGTGATGCGATACAAGATGTTCGAGGACACATTACTAGAGAACAAAGAAATTCGATCAGAAATGGACACGATACGAAGTCGATCACATGAACTATATGTGTTGAAAGTGTGTAAGAAAAGTTTAAGTTGTTTTGACACTAAACGTTTTCTCTTGAACTCAATCGAAAGTCTCCCATATGGACATTATGCATGTGATTTATATTTTTGAATAAATAATGTATGTTGTTATTGTGTGTTTGTTTTCCTTGAAACATTTGCGTGTAGTAGGGATTCACAGATAACAAGTATGTAGATAAATAATAATTTATTTTGAGAAACTTCAATGTATAACACATATCGTTATAAACTATAAGATTTTGTTATCTTGTGGGTGGAAGTTCAACAGAATAAAACATTTTACAAATCCCACAAAATGACATAATCTTTCTTTACACAATTCTAGCTTCAGAAATGAAAGCATACATGTTTTCTGAGACACATTACTGCGGTCCGGGTACTCGCCAAAAGGCTGGGGACGCGGTGTCAATCGCCATCCCAGCTATACTGGTTCCCCGGAGCAGCCAGAAAACATGTATGCTTTTGCTTGACACAGAAACAAGTATGCAGATATATAATTATTAAATAACACATATGAATGTCTCACATTAGTACACATGTTATCACTTAAAGTTATTCCATTTGCACTTCACTTATCACTTAAAGTTATTCCATTTGCACTTCACTTCAAATGTTACATATTCTGGGTAACTCTCCATCGCCAGAACTTCAATACTGCACCCATTCAGGCCAAACGCTCAAGCTCGGGTCTGTAAAATGCAAAGGATAATGTTAAAAGTTGTTAAAAATTATGAAAATCTCTGGTCTGTAATGCAAATATAATGTTAAAGGTTAAATTATGGAAAGATAAAATAATGCTCAAACCATAAGTATTACCAATATGCTGAAGTTGT
>JBEVXV010001222.1:0-2508 GCA_040505915.1 Sedimenticola sp.
TCTTCCGTGCAAGAACTACAGGAGACGCCCAAGGCGAATACGATCGCCGGATAACACCAGCTGCAGCCAGCTGCCTCAGATGGTCTCGCACTTCTTCATACATCGATGGCGGGATCCGACGATGTCTATGTTTGAAGGGGACATCATCATGTAGATTAATGTCATGGGTCACCCCTTCGTAATGACCAATATCCGTGTCGCTTTGTGAAAATACATCATTATATTTAAAAATAAGATCTTTCAAATCACCTGCCTGTTGTGGCTCAATATCATCTGACAGCTGAATATCATCAATAAAAGTAAAACCTGTATCCCCATTTCCCTTGTCAGATGAATCAACCGTCACAGGCTGAATCTCAGCTACCAAGCTCTTTGACGGTACCTTAATGGTGTCGGTAGTAATATTTGAAATTGTGACATCTATAAAACCTTTGTTTGGACCCGAGTAAGTGATTAAAGAGGGACATATATCAAGATTATGACTCACTGACTCTTCTGTACTTTGCAAAACTGCGGTAGTGGGCTGATACTCTATCCCCTTATCTACATAACCTGCTATTGTGACAGTGGTGTTAGGGGCTATTGTAATACACCTGGACTCTGCACTACGCACAAAACCCAGAGTGTATTTCCTCCGACGGAGGTCCTTTTCCCTTAGCAACATGCACCTAAAGCTCAAATACCATGGCGTATGTAAACCTGCTGTTTGTAACATCCTATCGCCATATACTCCCTTACATGAGGCAAGGAAAACCGTTAACAGATTTGTACCTATAAGTAAGGGAACACCTGAATTGTATGAGCTATCTGGTACTATCAGCGCTAAACATGTCTGGGTGGCATGATCAGAAGGTAACCCAGAAACTGAAATATCGACTTCTATAAAGCCGTCATACGGCAGCTGCTCACCGTTAGCACAATTTATCCTTAGCACATTTCCTAAAGGTTGGAGAAGAATAGCTGAAAGGTTAGAATTGTAAAATTTGCGACTAACGGTGGTAACATTGCTGCCAGTATCCAGTAAAGCGCGTGCTGCTACACCACTGACAGTAACATCAATTTCGTTGCTGGAGCCTACTAAAGAGGGAAATTGTTTGATGTCGGGGCTCTGGCCCTGAGTGGCCATCGCTTCAGATCTTATGGTCTGCCCCTTCCCATAAGACCTCTGGAGTTTGACGGCCTTTGGTAGCGATCTCTGCCTCCCCGTCTCTGGTGATCCAAGATAACTCGACAGCCATATTGGACATGGCCAGGCTGCCCACACCTGTAACAAATTATTTCGTCACCATACGACTGAAACTCCTCATACTCCCCAACGGTTGGAGGTGGGTGGTTAGCCTGCTGCCGCTGTTGATCCCCTCTATCATATGAACGTTGACCACCTCTATCGTAGAAATTTGGTCGTGACTGACCTCTGCCCCTCTGATGCTGAGATTGGTCCTGCTGAGAAAATACATGAGTATCGGTATCATGAGATGATTTCAAAGCCGCTACGTCCTTCTGCATCTCCTTCATCATGCCGGTCAACTTCTCTATGGCCGTATCCCGCTGGTCCTTGGATGATGGAGGAGTCTTGGAAACAGAGCTGCAGTGTGCTTTCTGTTGGTTACACTCCAGCTCTAATTTCCGCAACTCTGACCGCAATGTGTCAAAATCTCTACACAGTTCAAATTTAACCCCTGCAAGAACACGAAGATCATGATTAATTCCTGTCCGTAAAGCAGACTTAAGCATCTCGTCGACCTGGCTGGGGTGGACCTTCCCCAGCCGCATAGCCTTATTACACATGTGCTCCAGCTTGGTTGCAAAGGTTGCGACGTCCTCCCCCTCGGCTTGGCGTGCGTTGTAAAACGCAGCCAATATCGTTTGACCCTCCTGGACAAAACCAAAACAAGAATCAAATTTATCCAAGATCTCCCTAACTGAGCGACTGAAGCCCATATGCATGAGAACGCGAGCAGCTTCGCCCTTCACCGCCCGTCTAATAGCCTGCATCACTATGCTCTCCGAGTACAGGTGATCATTACTCATGCTCTGCACCTCATACTTCCATATATCGTAGTCAGTGTCCTTTGAAGTTCCTGAAAAATAGGAGAGCTTTGGGACATAAGCATACGGTGGCGTCGGTCCCAGGTGTGGCGTAGGGTCGACCTTCGACGATATCCTCCCAGACGCCACCAAGTCCGTCATCCAGGCCTTCAATGCCTCTGGTGTGTCAGCCTTTGGCTTAACACCTATAGCCTTAAAAGATTCCACT
The DNA here is from genome assembly GCA_040505915.1 of Sedimenticola sp. Classification (GTDB taxonomy): domain Bacteria; phylum Pseudomonadota; class Gammaproteobacteria; order Chromatiales; family Chromatiaceae; genus Vondammii. The sequence goes on from JBEVXV010001222.1 coordinate 2,258, forward strand.
AAGGCTTTCACCTCATCCTCCGAATATTCAACGGCCTCTGCCATTGTTCACCGTACTGCGAAAGAACGCAAGTTCAAGAACGCAAGTCGATACTCAAATGAAACATGCAATACAAGAAGACAACAGGGAAATAACGAAGTAAAGTTCACGGACGCACGTAGATATTCAATGAAACCATGAAATTCAACACCACAAAATAGCAAGTGGGGTTGCTACCCCAGGTTCACAAAGGGTTATAATATTTTATTCAA
>JBEVXV010001223.1:0-4800 GCA_040505915.1 Sedimenticola sp.
AATTTCCCTAGCCCGGTCCTTTCGGGTGGGACTTAAAACGGCAGTCCCGTGTATTGGTGCTATCTACCGGGCATATTATACAACCAGGGAGTGCCATTCGAAAAAGATTAGGGTCCTTGTATGCCCGACCTCCCTGTATCATCAACTCTCCACTCTTGCGGAGACGACCTAGCTGATATTATCTCGGCCGTTAAACCATAATCAGCAACAACACTTACCTTGAACACTGTGGTTAAGTGTCCATGTTGTATTGAGTTTATATGTCCATATGAATAATTGTGGGACAACAAGGAAATGTTAGAATTTAGTTTGTCATACCATTGAGTATACATGCACTTGTGGGATTATTTCATCTTGAGCAATGTAGGATTTAGGACAGGTCACGCAAACGACGTTGACGTAAGGACGTAAAATTGAAATACATCCCATCGATCTGCATGTACGTATATATATAGATGTTAAGTGAAAACGTCCCTCCCACAAGTATTCAACACCGGTCATAGTGTAGCATAAAGTATTAACAGAAACAATACTATAGTGTGTGTAAATGCAGTTATGTTATTTATGATCAATATGTCGAAGTTTTGCAAAACTTGCATTGGGGAGTAGTACAATTACGAAATAATGATTTTAATTATTTGTTTCGCCATGATAACGGGTATTATAGCTGTTTTCCCAAATTCAAGGCACTGAAGGTACATGAGTCAGAGCCTCTTATGTAAAGAAGTTTCCACGTTACAATTTATTTAACATAAATTATTTATTTCATACATTAATTATCATATTCAGCTATTTGAATTAAAAATATGTTGATATATGTTTGGCACGTTCGCTTGTGTGGCTCCTATTTTAGGAATCCAAAATGTAGCCTCATGCCCAATTTCTATATACAAATGTAGTAATGTATTTCTTGACTGTCCTCCCCAATGGTTTGCAAAACTTTGACATGCTGTACATAAATAACGTAACTACATTCACAAACAATATCAAATATTGTTCCTGTTACTGTGTTTCTCATAAAAAAACTGTTTTTGCTCAATTCCCGTCTGCGCCAGGGCATACTTGAATACAAACCTTATTACAATTTATAACACCCAGCAAATATTGAATGTTATCTATAATGGATGTGTTTATTCATTTAGAAAGCAAATCTGGAATTATGCTTCAGGTATGGTCGATCCCCAATTTGAGCCTTGGGTTATTTCAGGGCCTAATTTTTCATGAGGGTGTGCCTCTCGCGATTGTCCTATACATGGTTTTTAAATACTTTGACATTATAGTAACTATATGTTTGCGAAAGTTGGTGATTTTTCTTTTACACATTTCGTCCTAACTTCATTTACCGAATGGGCTAAAAAATGAAAACAACTTGAAATGTGTTATATAGACCCATATATGGGCCTGAATTATTTGTTTAAAGTATTACATTGCTTCTCAAAAGGAATTGATAAGTACAATATTAAATTTAGTGACTTGTTCACTAAAATATTTTGAATGTTATTTATATTACAAAATGTTATATATGTCTCAAATATTTTGCAAATGTGAGCAAAAAAAATGAGTCCGCTTTTGATTTGCTGAAGGCCTACGTCTAAAGCATAGTTAAACAACTGGACCAACACTGTGTTCATAATTCTAACTGCAATGTACGTGTTTATTTTCGCTATGTTCTCGATACCATTACGTTCAGAAAATACACTAATGATTTTGAACACACAATGAACACAATTTTGTATACAACCAAAGAGCATCTTTTGGAATGCTGTACATATCTAGACAGGATTTCACATCTAATAGATATACAGGCGTGGAATAATCGTGTCCATCGTAAATCTCTGGAGAAAAATACATTATATCTGGTTTTCCTGTTGGTAGTTCTCGATAACATTTTTGCGGTCTAATATTGTGTGTGTTCCAATGTTGTGCAATCCTGTCCAATTCTGCCTGGAGAATATCCATAAAACAAAACTTCAAACATTCTACCTGCACCGGATCTTCAGGATTGAAACTGCCTGATTCCCTCAAGTCTTTGAACATATTTATCCACCAATGTATCCCATTTCGTCTCATGATACCCCACCATGCTTCAATGCGTTGATTCGACGTACTTTTACCATATATAAAACTTTTAAGTCACGACATAGAATCTCTTGCATTAATTCTGAAAAATGGCTGGAGATAACTTATGATAGAGTTTTCAGTTCCATGGTCGGCTCTTACTATTCTGGGCGCACATTTCAGCTGTTTAAGGGCATCACGATAGTATTTGGCAATGAGGCGTGGATTGTTGTTCGAAGATGAAACTTCTAGCCAAATGAGGCGACGGCTATAGCCGTCGATACATCCATGGATGCAAAACCCATATGGTTTCAATTTGTCGTAGCCATCTATATGCCACATGTAGTTGGGCCCATTTATAATATATTCTCGTCTTTTAAGGCGATGAGCTTTCCTGATCTTACATCCTTCAGGATCAATTTCTCTCAGTAAGTTCATTACCGTAGACCCATTTACTGTAAGTCCATGGTCTCTGAGCAATCTTCTCCACATACTGCGATACCCTAAACACAGTCTGACCGCTGGCCAACAACTCGTTGTGTATTACTTGTTCTGTAACATGTCTTGAAGTCACTCCCTGTCGGCGGCGCATATTTGCTTTAGACAATATTCGTTTCAAGTGGCTGAGGCTGAGTAAAATATGATGTCTTGATAACAACAAAAGGAGGATCTCCTTGTAGGTAAAACCGTTTTGAAAATATATTTTTATCATGTCCAGTCGCGAAGTTCCGTCATTAGAGGCAAGGTAAGAAGGGACAACTGCGTCAGTGGTGACAGCGGAACTGCACAGCAATACCGTAATGCACAGGGTAAAAGCCATCTGGAAAATAAAACATGCAATTAAAAATATGTCAACCATATTGTCTATAAGGTTCTATATGTGTACTACTATTGTTTATCGTGGGATTTAGGATGGTTTGAAAGTTCAAGTTGATTTCATGTATGCATTTAATCTCATTTTGTGACAAGGTCAACAACCCTGATTGTTCAGCTTATTTATTCTTTCTTCTCATTTTCCGCATCAGGTGCCTTGGGCATTTGTCCCACATGAGGTGCCTCATGCCTCAGGTAGGGGGGGGGGTGGCGGGGGGCTGAATCTAATATAGTCTCTTTATGGCAACAATCCAATGATAATTACGAGATAATGATGTCTGCATTCTCAATTTGCATAATTGGTATCTATATACAGATTCAGTCTGTTCCACTGGGTTTTGGTCAAACAAACATACTCAAACTATCAAAATTGCAACGAAAGTCACTTTTTCATAAATAAGTCAAAGTTAATACGTCCCCAAACATTTTTTTGAATTAATTTTAAATCAATATTAATTTATTTTATAGCGAAAAAAAAATATATATAGAAATTTAACATGGGCCGAGGAGAGGGTGAAGACTGACGACAAACAATTTCTACAGATTGTGCAATTCAATTATTGCGAATGCAGAAACATTTGAGCCAGGATCTGACAAAACCAGTCTTATCGCTTCGCCGTCATTTTCCAAAATCGATTTCGAGAAATTGCCATATTTTCTGTAAATGACGTCAAAAGTTGGCGAAAATTACAGAGCAGATGCGATAATATATTCCGCATCTTATCCATATTTTTTGTCAGCGTTCAACGTCTTTTGCAGAAAATTGCACATATTTTCAAAACTTATTTTGTAAAATTACAGCGAAGCGATAAGACCGGTTTTCTCAGACACTGTCTCATTTATAATTTAATCGTGGGATTGTGCCTGTATCTCTCTCAGTTTCAGTGTCCATGCTGTCTCCGAACAATTGCTCAATGAATTGGGGATTGGCTGTCAATTTTGTCATCATTTCTTCTTGCACATCCTCAAGACCATCCCAAATGAGATCAAAATTTGACATTTTCCAGCCTTTTGTCCTTGTTTACAGTCAGTTTGCTGACAAGGCAGATAGAGCTTGATCTGGGTCATTGGGTGTTTACTTTCGAGTGAGAGTTTTCGCATTTCATAACCATTTTGGGCATCGTCATTTACTACATACTCTGATCTACATTGTGGGGGATGAATAACAACGCAATTCAGGCCAAATAAATACATGTAATACAATAAATCACTCTAAAATATTGATTTAAGTCAGCTGTTAGAAATGTGTTGCAATCGTTGTGTTTTATACGACGAGAGGTCATGTTAAAGTAGTTCCGAAATTCGGTACTCATTCATTATACATTCCTGTTGAGAGGTCAAAGGTGAGAAAATGTAGCAAGAGTGCAGCTCCTGCCCGGCGACATTGAAATAAAATGAGTTCCAGCGACAGAAATCAAAGTTTATTGGGCTAATTTGAAATGTATATTTGGTCAGTAGCGAATATAGATGCCAGTTATTCGACCCCGTTTATTGGGTTACTTTAGACGCTGGTTGCGGTATAAATAAAACTAGAAATTGTGTTTGTAAAACACGAAATATGCCCCCTGGGTGCCATGAAAACTGGTACAAACTTTTCGAGGTAAAACAAATGGTTAAGTGTTTCATCTACATGTTGAAGGTCACAAAGGTCAAGGTCATGTCACTAGCTGCGTAAGTGTGTTACATATGCTTAGATAAAGCGAGTGTCCAAATATTGAAGGAATCTGTCAAGTAATATTGAAGATATGACATGATGGAGAAACTCTTACAAACTTTTCAACGTAAAAATGTCCAAGTGTTTCATGTGCATTTCAAAGGTCACAAAGGTCAAGGTCGTGCTACTGGTGGCGCGAGTGTGTCACAGATGTC
>JBEVXV010001224.1:0-5558 GCA_040505915.1 Sedimenticola sp.
AAATTAGCTGCATCTTGTATCTCTGACAGTCTGACATTTATATATAATCTCAGTCTTCAGCATTCTGTATTCCCAGACAAATGGAAGGAATGAAAGGTTTCCCCTCTTCATAAAAGCGGATCCAAGCAAGATGTAAATAACTATAGACCAATCTCTGTGTTGCCAATTATATCTAAAATACTAGAAAAACATGTCCATGATGCATTAATGGCCTACTTAGATCAGTATAATTTGCTACACCATACACAATCAGAAGAAGGCAAACTGGCGCCATCCATGATGGTCGTTGTCTAAACGTGCGTGTAAACTATTTAAATAGTGTTATTTCTAAATGGATTTGGATATAATGGATTACATAATTTGATCATACAGAGGTACATTTCCATATACCGTCGTTAAATGTGATGATCTACTTGTGAAACCATACTATTTTGATCACATTCTGTGTGTATGCTGACGCTAGTGGGTGGGGGTGATTTCGCCCTTTGTCGACCCCACACGACGCTCAAATCGTCACGCATGACTAGCTATTATATGCGTGCTAACATTGCCCTGCGGCCTGTTAACTATTGTTGTCAGTATAATAGTATAATAGGATTATCTGTCCACGGGTTACGTCGCATTGATGTCTGTACAGGGGAGACAACTCCTTCACGTACCCTTACAGCTACAGTGCCGCCAGGTACTCATCAGTGTCGGCGAGGTACACATCAGTGATGGCAGAAGAGCATCACCTTACCGAGCTGAAGCCCGTCATTCTGGCCAATGATGACTATGACCAAACGTCGGTCAAACAACCTTACAACGCTGATCTATATGCCGAATTTGATGGGACATATACAAACGGTGATTTGAACAATACCAGCTATGATTCACAGGGCAGCTTCCGCTGCCAGAGTGGCCGACCAGCGCACAATGTCCCACAAAGTGACGCATCACAAACATTCCTACAAACAGCGGACTATGACCCCCAGGGGCATCTGATGGCGCGCCCCCCGGCCCCCAGCTCACCATGTGAAAACGTCATATCCAGTGTTACCGCGTCCGCCAACCTGAACCATTCACTCGAATTTCTCGGTGCGGAAAATGAATCGGCCACAGACGAAAATATTGAACGGCTGTGCAATCTGTTTCGGGGACTTCCGAGAGACATGTTCGTCAACAGGATTATTAGAACATATGTGTCATGTGAGCGACTTGAATGTGTACGCTCACAGGTATTTGGACATGTAATGGCGTACGACGAATTTCCCTACGGGCGTACTGTGGAACTGAAGCGGCGTATGCAGACCCGGGCTGGCGACCCTTTGGTTAAGAAATTATCCCGGGACATTCATTGCTTAATTTCTGTTGTGGAGGGTGCCGACTTCAATATCCTGGTCGATATGTTGAGCCTTTCCCGTCCTGCTAAACCACGTAACTCCCAGTCATCAAAGTCACACACACCAATTAGACAAGACAGTAATACTTGTGGCTGTGAAGTGGAACTAAAACTTTTAAAAGATACATTAGCGCAGATGAAAGCAGACATAATAAACTTAAAACAAACAAATGTGGTAAATGAAATGCGCAAAGAGCAAATAAATACATTAACATGTTCTGTAACTGATTTAAAAAGTGACATTATGAAACAGCGGCAAATGTTTTGTTCGTCCATATACGAGTTAAACCGCCAACTAAGCTTACTGTCAGGCGGTAACACGGAGGCATTGTGCCACATGTCTGTGCCATCGTCTCCGGCTGCTCCGTACACATCCGGTAATACGGATGAGCGTTCAGATGTATCCCCAATATCATATATCGGTGGTACACATACCAATAACGTAGTACAGGAGGCGTCTACGCCTCATACGAATGGTCCCTCACCAATCGCACATAGCCGTACACCAGAGCGCGCTACCGTTGAGGAGCCGCCTATTGGGGACATAAACATGGCTGGGGCCGACCCCGCTATTGTCCTCGGCCCAAACTCGAGCTTAAATAGCGTGCCAATGTGGCAGTGTTCTATGCGTAATCAAACCGCAAAAAGTCAATCAATCAGCGCGCAGAGTGGTGATACAACAACGCCCAAGACAGTAGTTAGTAGCGGAACAATCACTGCAGATAAAAACGACGTTGTCACTACGTATGCGGGTGCCTTAAAACGGACCATTGGGCCCGAAAGTGTAAATTCGAATGCATCCAGTTGTTCAACTAGTAATAGTGTATCTGGTCATGCTACCGATTCTGTTATCCATACCACGTGCGGATCAAATTTGACAACTGATCGTGGCCTCTCTTTACATTCACAGGGCGAATCTGACAAAACCGCCTCTAACACCACGGTTATATTTTCAGCGTCGACCGAGGTAAGCGCTAGCAATGTTCACCGTCGCAGTCAGGCGAATGACCAGCAAACTGGTCAACAAACAACATCTAACACCCCGAGGCACAATGTAAACAATGTAAACATACCGGTAATGGTGACGAGAAGATCTGATGATAATCGGTCCGACGGCCGCGGTTCAAATAAACGCAGAAATAATATGCGAAATTTCCCTTATGCCCGAAATGTGGTATCTTTCAGAGAGGCAAATACATTAACACATGACGAAACTTCGTTAATGAACAACAAATCAGGTCACGGTGACCTAGTTTTGCAAGATTTGTATGAAAACACCGACAGTGCTGATAAGAAGCATAACGATGATGATTTATCGGACTATGTTCGCAAACGGCCAAAAAGGTATTACATTGGTGGTTTTAAAGCCGGAATTTCAGAGGACAGAATTTACCGATATGTCGAGAGTCGCGGACCACGTGTATCACAAATTAAGCTTTTTAAGAGCCGTATGCCAAATAGTGTAACCATTCGTTTGAATGTTGAATCGGACAGTAATTGTCACTTGGTAGAGCAGCCGAGATTTTGGCCCAGGAATGTGGTTTGCAGGCCGTGGATTTCTAACGCACCACGTCGTAAAGAATATTATACTAATGGTAGTGGTTTTGACAAGAATGATGTTGATTATATGGGTTATGCTGGATCACAAAACTATTATAATCATACGGGTTATACTGGGTGGAAACCAGTTGATGACTATGCGGGCTATGCTGGGTCGCAAAACCAGTATACCCATTTTTCTTCTGTGGGAATTGACTAATGCATAAGCTTATTGCGTATCAGATTTATATACTTATAGCAATGTCTTGTTTGTTGGATGGTGTTACCGGATCAAACCTGTCAATGGATAGCAACATACGGCTTATGACCTGGAATGCTACTGGCATTATGTCCAGCTCTTCATATCTTGGTAAAACATTAAACTCAGAATCCGTAGACATTTGCGGCATTTCAGAACATTGGTTATATGACCATGACCTACATTTTCTAGACTGTATAGATAATAACTATAGCTGTTATGCAGTGTCAGACTTTGATTTGAGAACACCAGGCAACAGGCGGGTAGGTAAAGGTGGTGTATGTATCATGTGGAAAAAACAACTTGATCAGTGTGTAACCAGAATTGAATTTGATGATGATAGAATTATCGGAATTCAATGTGAATTGTCACAAGGCTGCTATTTATATGTATTTCAAGTATATCTACCCTGTAGTAACCACTCTATGGACGCTTACAAAGACAATATAAATAACATATATAACATATTGAGCATGTATAAAGACAAGGGGGTTGTGATAGTTATGGGTGATTTTAATGCGCATTTAAATGGGTGGCAAAGGTATATTAAACCACTAGATGAAAGGGGCATACTATTATCCAATTTTCTTAGTGATAACAATCTAGTATCTGTCAATACATGCGATATGTGTGTCGGGCTTGGGTCCACGTTTGTTTCCTATGATGGCTGCTCTGAATCTTTTATTGATCACATTATTGTTGAACAGGAACGGTTTGATACAGTGAAACAATGTGTTATTTTAGATGATGATGGGTTAAATGTATCTCGGCACAGGCCAGTATTGTGTGATCTGAGTTTCCCAGTGAACAAAACTTCATTTGATGCTCATCAGATCCCCAACAGACGGACAAACTGGAAAAAAGCTAACGCTGAACATATTCGATTATACAGTGAGAACCTAACTGAAGATTTGAACATTTGCCAGCAGCTGAATTCTGTATACTGTAACACTAACATGATTGATAATGTATACGACACGATTGTGGACAGTATTAAAACTGTGTGTGATACCTGCATCCCGAAATCAAGCTACAAACCGTACTTGAAACCATACTGGAACAATACTTTGAAAGACTTGCATAGGTACGAAATGAGCATGCGTCAAACCTGGATACGTAATGGCAGACCCAGAGGACATCAACATCCATCGTACACCGATTACAAATTGGCAAAACGTCGCTTCAGGGCATATCATAGACAGTGCATTGAGCAATATATGTCTGGGCTGGATGCTGAAATTGACACCGCAGCGGAATTAGATACTACATCGTTCTGGAAACTTTACAACAGGCGAAAAAAACGAAGCTGCAATGCCGCAGGAACTGAAATCAATTTTGAAGGCCAAATGTGCAGAGACTCTGACTTGATTACCGCTGGGTGGGGAAACTATTTTAAGGAACTGTACTCGCCTAGTTATGAAACATATTTCGATGCTGAACATATTTCCACTGTGCGTGAACATGTAAACACTATTAAACAACGTCAAATACCGACACTTACAGAGTCACATTATACCCCACATTTTTCAACGATGGATGTGAAAGACGCTTTAAAACAGTGTAAAAGAGGCAAAGCCAGTGGAGAAGATATGATTGAATATGAACATTTGATTTTTGGTGGCGATATGCTACATGAAATATTAGCCAAACTTTACTCTAGCATGTTAGCATATTCACATACTCCTACTAATATGAAGCGTGGTTTAATTGTGACACTTCACAAAGGCGGCAACAAACGCAAAGACGACCCGAACAACTACCGAGCCATAACTCTAAGTTCCTGTATCCTTAAATTATATGAACGTTTGATCTTAGAGAAAATAACATCTGAAAGTGACTCATCGCGTCTTTCAAACTTACAAGGAGGTTTCCAGAAGGGAATGGGTTGTATAATGACGTCATTTCTGCTGCGTGAAAGCATACTGTACGCCAAGGAAAACCATAGTAAACTGTACGTATGCTTCCTCGATGTACAGAAGGCATTCGACACAGTGTGGCATGATGGACTATTCTTTAAGTTAGATATGATGAACGTAGACAGTGCTATAATCGCATCCATTATGGACATGTATGAAGGGGCGGAATGTCGTGTTCTGCATAATGGCCACAGATCTGACAGCTTCCCAGTGTTACAAGGAACGAAACAGGGCGGGGTTATCTCCCCCTTCCTATATTTAGTCTATATTGACCAACTAATGCGCAATTTAGCCTCCGTAAATGATGGATTAGTTATTTATGATCAGAACTGCAGTTGCCCTACCGTAGCAGACGACATGACTCTCATTTCCTTTTCCAAGCGAGGCCTAGATGCTATGATGGGTATATGCTTTAATTATTCCCGGAAATGGCATTATAAATATAACGCTTCCAAAAGTGCAG
>JBEVXV010001225.1:0-7221 GCA_040505915.1 Sedimenticola sp.
ATGTCGGTTACCATAACAAATTCATCCCAAACTATGCAGAGATTACGGCGCCCTTAAGACAACTGGAGAAAAAGAAAATACCATTCCGTTGGACGTCAGAAACAGAAGAGGTGTTCCAACAGCTCAAACAGTTACTGTGTTCAGCTCCAGTACTCGCATTTCCAGATTATGCGTCACAATTCAATGTTGATGCAGATGCGATTGAGTATGGTATTGGCGCAACACTATCTCAGCTCCAAAATGGAATCTAAAAACCTATTGCATTCGCGGCAAAAGCATTGCACGGAGCACAGCGTACGACATATACTGTTTACCAGAAAGAAACGTTGGCTCTAGCATGGGCATTGTATGACTTTGAGGCATATATATACGGACAATCATTTCTGGTGAGAACTGATAATCTGGCACTCTCTTGACTGAAAACAACAACAAATATCCGCGGTCCGGCTTCACGTTGGTTTGAACGTATAATGGACGTAATGCCTTTCGAACTACAACACCGGCCGGGAAAGGCTCACACTAATGCAGATGGGTTATCACGTTTGCCGTGGGATAGGACTGAGTCAGAGGATATTGGAAATGCTGAACTTCAGTCTTACACAGAATTGATCAATCTGAAGCATGATAACGACCGATTAGACAGATCATGCAATCCTATAGTACAAGAGCCAGCGGCGGAAAAACAAGACAACGGAAGCCAGTTTTCACACAATTTGAACTTGGGGCCGTTGGATGGGTGGTCAAAAGAGGAAATTCAACAAGCACAGAAGGAAGATCGTACGCTGGCAGTGGCAATGCAATGGCTGGAAACACATAAACAGCCCTCAAGGGAAGATATGCAAGGGTCCAGTCGCGAATTGTGGTCGCTCTGGTCACAATTCCCTAGATTAACATTGAAAAATGGTATGCTCTACAGAATTTGGTATGAAGAGTCAGACACTAGGCTACAGTTGTGGCTGCCTCGCAGACTTGTACCATCAGTGCTTTTCAGTTTACACAGTTGTGCAGGGCACTTGGGACAAACAAAGACAATAGAAAAACTTAGACAAAGATTCCACTGGTTTAATTTACGAAACGATACGGAACTATACATTCAGCAGTGTGATGCATGTCAAAAATCTAAGAGCCCGACACAGAATGCAAAAGCACCTTTGATTAATATGAAAACTGGTTATCCACTCGAACGGATCGGTATTGACATTGTTGGTCCACTACCAAAAACACAAAACAACAATTTGTACATGCTTGTTGGTGTAGACTACTTCACAAAATTTCCCTTTGCATTTCCACTTCAAAATACCACAACAGTGAGTGTCGCTGACCTAATCATGGACCAAATAATTTGTATATTTGGAGTACCTACCTGTATACACTCTGATCAGGGATCTAACTTTGAAAGTTCAGTGTTTCGATCCCTGTGCGAAATGGTACAAAGTGCTAAAACCAGAACGTCCCCATTTACACCGTGGGGAAATGGGCAAACTGAGCGCATGAACAAAGGGTTGGTTCAGATGCTAAAAACTATGGTGGAAGAACACCCGAACCAGTGGGACCAGCTGCTTCCTAAAGCACTAATGCATTATCGCTCAGCGGTGAATGCATCAACAGGCTTTACACCGTACCGCCTTATGTTTGGTCGCGAGATGCGTCTTCCCATTGATGCAATGATGGGTGATCCTCCAGGCATGACCCCGAAACTGTTGCCTCAGTATGTGGCTGACCAAAGAGATCAAATTCTAACCACCGAACAAATGGCTCGAGATAATTTACAGATGGCACAGAGACACCAGAAGGACCATTATGATATTCGGTCGAAAGTGCAGCACTTCAAGGTAAATGACCTAGTACTGCTGTATAGTTCCGCTGTTCCTCAGGGAGTGCATAAGAAATTTTTCAAAAGATGGACAGGTCCATGGAAGGTCGTAAATGTGCTATCAGATGTAGATTATAGAATCCACTTCGTAGGCAGCGATAGAGGTCGCTTGCGACGCGTTCGAAAAGTTGTTCACACTAACCACTTGAAAATGTACCATATACATCCAATCCTTACTGACAACGCTGAGCGAGCCCATAGGCCGCCTGAGGTTGATGAGACTGGGTGTGCTCAGAAGCCGCCTGGAGAAGATGGTACAGGGCGTGCCCAAAGGCCCCCTGGAGAAGATGGTACAGGGCGTGCCCAAAGGCCCCCTGGAGAAGATGGTACAGGGCGTGCCCAAAGGCCCCCTGGAGAAATTGAGAACTGGCGTGCCCAAAGGCCGCCGGGAGTTAATGACGCGGGGCGTGCCCAAAGCCCGCCCACGGATGACGTGGTACCTGTAAAGCACACCAGACATGGTCCAAGGCCACCTGAAGTTGATACGGGGCGTGCCCAAAGGCCGCCTGAAGTTGACGACACGAGGCGTGCCCAAAGGCCGCCTGATGATGACACAGTGATTGCCCAAAGGTCAATTGAAGAGAACACTGGGCGTGCCCAGAGGCCGCCTGAAGTTGATGAAACTGGGCGTGCCCATAGGCCGCCTGAAGTTGATGATGCGGGGCAAGTCCAGAAGCCACCTGAAGCTGAGGACACCGGAAGCGCACAAATGTCGCCAGGAGTAAATGACACTGGACATGCCCAAATGCCACCTGATGATGAGGTGGGGCGGGCTCGAATGACTGACAGGCGGACAGAAAATGACAGTGATGAAACTGTAGAAAATACTGAACCCTTTGTTGGCCGCCCAACCAGGGCACGGCGCATACCTAGGAAATTTGATGAGTTTGACATGAACTGGGGGGATTGATTAATAGAGAGGGGGAAAGTGTAATGAGTACACTAAATGTAGTTCCGGAACATAGTCCCACTGTCGTGTTCGTCATTGGTTTTAGGATATACCATTATTCTGGCGTCTCGTGTTCCGGTTGTAAGATAAGTTGTTTGCTGTTGTTTATTAAAGAAGTTAATCATTTATCGAGCCTTGTTGCTGTATCACATGTGGCGTCGACGGCAGGATTCAGCATTAGTGTCAATTAATTAGTCAGGGTTTAAATGACAACGGTTGTGTTAGCAGATTCCCGTTTTAAAGGGGCAGAAAAGGACTCAAATTTCCCCCGTTCACAGTTTAGGTTTAATGTCCAACCCGGATCAAAAATCGGGGACCATAAATCGTTCGTAAAAAAATTAAAAGGACATGACGTCGGTCTTTTGTACATCATTGCTGTGGGTATAAACGATATACCGGAGGACATTGCCAATAAATCAAACAAAGATGTTGACATTTTGTTCACAAAAACAATTACAAAATTCATGTCGTTATGCAAAACTATTAGGAAGAAATCTCCGAAAGCACAAATAATAATTGCCACAATTGCCCCCAAAAACTTGTCACAATCTGTTAGAAAATACCCCACAAAGTCAACAATCAGTGAGCTCGAAATTACAAATCATCATCAGTTGTCGTTTGAACATTTTGTTACGAGACTCAACACCTACATCAATGACTTTAATACTATTCATACAGGGTATCATCTTCCCTTGCACACTGGTCTAAGAATTCACAGAGGTCATCGAAAATGTAAATTTCGTTATGACAAGTTTACAGATGGGATTCACCCAAACAAAGATTTGAAGAGCGTCTGGTTTCAGAAAATTCGCAATCTGTCACAGATATTAACACAATAAAAATACACAAAGAAGTGAACAAACGGTAAGTTGGGCCCACAGGCCACTTCGATTTATTTTTTTAGCGCAACCGTCTGTTAAGCAGTTTCACCCATGAGTTGTAATACTACAATACGTATAGCACCAAATATTAACATTATTGGCCATAGCACTGACCCTTGAGATATCCCTTAAAATTATATAGATAAAAATGTTAAAACTAACTTGAAGCAAGTACTAACATTGTTGGCCATATCACTGATCCTTGAGTTATCCCTTAAGTATAGATAAAAATGTCGAAAGCTAAAAATAAAATAAAAATGTTAGAGGCGCGAATAGAAGAACTAACGGACGAATTGGAAGCGACAAAGTCGTTCGTCGTGGATGATCCGATTACAGAATTAGAGGAAAAACCAACACTTAAATACGCGCATAGGCCTGAAGTAAAAGGGCCTATTTTTAAAGGAACGGCAGTTGACGATTTCTCCTCATGGCTTAGAAACTATGAAAGAGTGGTAGAAATTAATCAGTGGCCTGTCGAGTTTTGTTTGAAACACATTTCTACGGTGTTAGAAGGTGAGGCAAATACACGGTATTGGGATTGTACTGTCGAAGAGCGTACAGACTGGAAACTGCTGATTCCGGCATTAAAACAAAAGTTTTCACCTGAAAGTAATAGAGCATCGTTTGAAGCAGCACTAGAAACGAGGAAACAATTGCCAAGTGAAAGCCTCGACCAGTATATGTCTGAACTCAAAGTTTTGTCTAAGAAAGCATACCCGGATTGGGAGGAGAGATACAGGGATAAGTTAGTAACAAAATATTTCATTGATGGCATAAATGAGCACTTAAGAATATGGGTCCTCCAGGCAAACACGAAAAACTCTGACGAGGCGTTGCAAGCAGCACTGCGGTCGAATGCAAATCTGGAAAGGAAACCCTCTTCCGCAAAGGAAAATCATGAACATCCCAGTGCAATGATTGGTGCGACGGAGACATCAGGAACACATAATTTAGCAGAGGCTATAGCACTAGCGCTTGAAATGCGAGGCATTGGAATTTCAAATATCCCAAACAGTCGACCAGAGTACCATATGAATATGGGAGGTTATAGAGGCCGAGGTCGTGGCTATAGAGGACGAGGTCGAGGGCAATTCTCAAGAGGAAATTGTCATGCGTGCGGTCAACCGGGCCATTTTTGGAGGGACGATGTCTGTCCAAAGTCTCCGATGTTCCGGCGGAATGGTTTGGGAAACGAGTAGGGGGTGGGAGAACAGCGGCCAGTTCCCCACCCCACTCAGAAGAAAACATGGGTCACCCGATACAGGTTAACAAGGACACAGCTAGTGGTACAGCAGTGTTTGTGAATTGCGAGATAGGAGGGTTGCCAGTGTGTGCACTTGTTGACACCGGTGCGCAGGTCACACTTATACATAAGGAGATATATCATAAAATTCCGAATAAACCAGGGTTAGTGAAAACCAGGTTAAATATCAATGGTCCAAATTCTGAACCCTTGGGTGTATGCGGTGTTGTAAACATTGACCTGTCAGTCGGTGGTGTGTTAAGAAAGTGGCCTGTATATGTATGTGAGAAGATTACACAATCAATGATACTTGGGGAGGATTTTATGCGTAACGAGGGAGCAGTTGTAGACTTTGCTACCAACACATTCAAATTCGCAAACACAACATCTCGTTTATTATACCAACAATCACTGGAAACATGCCGTGTGAGTGTAGCTGAAACTGTGGATATACCAGCACGGACAGTGTTAAATTTAACATGTCATGTAGCTGGAGGGAAGTCCAAAGAGAATCTTAATGGCGTGCTGGAACCAGTGGAATCGTTTGAAGACAAATATAGAATAGGAGTAATAAAGGTAGCAGCGGTGGTTAAACATGGTGAAATCCCAGTTAGAATTGTCAATACATCTTCGGCAATGGTACGAGTTTGGAAAGGTAGTACCATTGGACACTTTCATCCACTATTAGATGAAACATGTATGGAAGACCCAGACATACCAAAATGTTGCTATTTTGTACAGGCTACCAATTCTTGTATAGATACTACATCGTTATTGGTCAACCAGGTGAAGAGAAGTAATAATCGACCAGAGTTAGAGGCTGAAATGAGGAATTTATTTCCAATTAAGAATCCTGATATATCAGAAGTGGAGAAATCTGCGCATTATGAAATTCTAGCGCGGCATTCTAATGCGATATCACGCGGCCCTCATGACATTGGCACAGCATTGTCTGTAAAACATGCCATTAACACAGGTCAGGCATACCCAAGTAAAGCTTCACTTCATCGAATGTCACCGGTTAAAAGGGCAGAAATTAGGGAAGAGGTACAAGCCATGTTGGATCATGATGTTATAGAGGCCTCAAACTCTCCATGGGCCGCTAATGTTGTACTGGTGCACAAGAAAGATGGAGGACGGAGATTCTGTGTTGACTATAGGGCGCTTAACTTGGTAACCAAGAAAGACAGCTACCCACTGCCTCGACCGGATGACATACTGGATGCATTAACCGGTGCAACCTACTTCAGCCATTTTGATCTTGTCCGTGGTTACTGGCAGTTTCTAGTCGAGGAAAATGACCGTGAGAAAACTGCTTTTTCCACGTCTGATGGTCACTATCAGTTCAAAAAAATGCCATTCGGACTAACAAATGCACCAGCGACATTTCAGAGAGCAATGGACCTAATCTTAAAAGGGTTATCTTGGGTTGACTGTGTTGTGTACCTTGATGATGTTGTGATTTTTGCCAAATCCCTTCAAGAACATCAGCACAAACTAGAAGAAGTGCTCTCACGGTTTGAACAGGCGGGTCTTAAAGTCAAACCTGAAAAATGCGAACTCTTACCAGTTGAGATGAACTTGCTCGGTCACGTGGTTTCTAAAGAAGGGTTACGTGTGGACCCAGAAAAGGTAAGGGCTATTAAGGAATGGCCTGCACCAACTAACCTATCGGAACTGAGGTCGTTTCTTGGGCATGTCGGTTACCATCAAAAATTCATCCCAAACTATGCAGAGATTACGGCGCCCTTAAGACAACTGGAGAAAAAAAATATACCATTCCGTTGGACGTCAGAAACAGAAGAGGTGTTCCAACAGCTCAAACAGTTACTGTGTTCAGCTCCAGTACTCGCATTTCCACATTATGCGTCACAATTCATTGTTGATGCGGATGCGAGTGAGAATGGTATTGGCGCAACACTCTCCCAGATCCAAAATGGAATCGAAAAACCTATTGCATTCGCGGCAAAAGCATTGCACGGAGCACAGCGTACGACATACACTGTATACCAGAAAGAAATGTTGGCTCTAGCATGGGCATTGGATCACTTTGAGGCATATGTATACGGGCAATCAATTCTGGTGAGAACTGATAATCGGGCACTCTCTTGGCTTAAAACAACAAAAAATATCCGCGGTCCGGCTTCACGTTGGCTTGAACGTATAATGGACTTTATGCCTTTTGAACTACAACACCGGCCGGGAAAGGCTCACACTAATGCAGATGGGTTATCACGTTTGCCGTGGGATAGGACTGAGTCAGAGGATATTGGAA
>JBEVXV010001226.1:0-5517 GCA_040505915.1 Sedimenticola sp.
GACCCCACACACGCTGGGTATACGGGGATGTCCGGTCATACGGGGATGTTCGGTCAATTGTCTATAAAATCCCTACCTGATTCGTAACTCCTCATAGCACACACCCCTCAATATGACCTGAAAGCTAATAGAAATTGCTTTCATATAATATATGCATTGATGTGCCGACGCTTGATGTACCGCGATAGTTGATTGGTGAATCCACTATTATACGTCACGTCACATTTCGGCGCCATTTTCGAAAAAAAAGAAAGACGACGATTCCTGTGTCAGTTGAGAAAATTTAACCGTATTACTTTACAACAGCAGCAAATACACACACGTAGCGTATCCTTCTTTGCTGGAATACTGATGTTATACAATAAAATTTATTCTGACATAAAACAAGGGGTATAACCCTAAGAAAACGAAAGAAATATGTGACCGAACATCCCCGTGACTGACAGCGACCTAACATCGGGGATGTTCGGTCATGTGATGCGTGACGTCAGACATACGTATGCCAATTAATTATGAACAGGTGCGTGCTACATAGCCTAGATTGCAAGTTTGCCACTCTTGTGAATGCTGTGTAGTACTATCAAGGGGGTGAATCGACTGCTTGTTCATTAATATTGTTATTGGTGTAGTTTTGCCATTTCTTTACCGATTGGCAAGCGTGAATACACGTCAGCACATACCTGTTTGTAAAGCTCTGGTTGCCTTGTGGCGAACACGCGGTAGGTCTTATCGTGAAATCTCCTGGCCGTCTAAATGACAAACTCCCAGAAATGTCGCATTGATCATCCACCAGATGCTGGCAATAAAGTTCGTTCAGCACGATCACACACATTTAGAATAAATGCTTCAGTTTATTCTCCAATGTAACATGACCCGCGCAGGAAGTGAACACGTAGAGACAAACATTTACGTCATCGTGTAAGTGACGTACACGGTACCGCATGACGTATTCAGCGACAGGCTCTCTTGTCACATGACCTACTAATTGTTAATTCAACATGAATGTGTACAATTAACCATTTCACACATGAATAACTGGGATTCTTCCATAGTCAAATTCAGACTAATCTTTACAACATAAAATGAATTTCAACCCAGTCCATCCATAAAATATGTGTGTTCAGTGGTGAAAATCCGGATGCAAGCAATGAAGATCCTGATGAGGCTGCTCGTTTCGAGCCGGCTCAACCGGATCTACACTGTTTGTCAAAACCTCTAAATCGGGCTGTAGGGGGAATTAAATAACAGGTAAAAGCTGCAACTTCAGGATGTTAAATACTTTTGGGAATCGTATTATAATATTCACCCGTGCGTCCATCCGTACCGCTAAAACAGTGTGAGAAATAAATAAAAACTATTGTTCAAATTACTGCTCTGAGGTACGTCAGTAACTTAAGCAGTCCTAAAATGGGATATATGTGGCGGTCAAACACGTCATGCGAACATGTCCTCGAACTATCGTATGGTTCTTCGCCCTTTACCAGCAGTCCCCCTCCCCCACGGCATGCAGGGGCGTCGGAACAGAACCGGATGCCAGGTCCATAATTTCGCAGAAAATGTGTTGCTGTTTTGCACACAAATTCAATATTACCTACACACTGTTATCCACCGTTCTACCGTTCAATTGTGTCATCCATCAGACTTTCCTTGACCATTGTCAAAAGATGTCCACCAACATTCTCGCCATTCTTCAGCGCCGGGAAAAGACGGCATGTGATGACACTAAACTGTGGTTCGTTAAGAAGCAGCTGACGTATATGTTGCGTCATGAATGGTTGTTTGACAGTGAGGAGCTTGTTCAATTACATTCACTATTATTACGACTTGTTAGCACATACATATATGTTTTGCGCAAGGCTTATGACATTATGTCAAGGTGGGCAGCGGATGAAGAGGAGATGACAAGCCTAGTGATTCTTGCCAAGATTATGCGTGATGACGTTTCTGTACCAGAACGAGGCATGTTGGAAGTTATTTGTGAAGACATTGTCATGTTTTCCAACTAGAATAAAATGTTTAACGGATAAACAGGAAAATAATACAATGTAGGCGCGATATACCAAATTAAATTGAACAAGTAAATATAGATTATACATATATTTCTTTTATGCGTGTCTTTTCAATTCTGCCCAATTACATTTTAATCGACCGTTGTTGAATCAGTAATATATTATAATTCGCGACATTTGGCCAGATCAGCAAATTATGTATGGGCCCTAGTTAAGTATATGCAAGTTGGGTCCTCTTGCAATACAATAGAGAATATGACCACAGAGAAGACTGAAGAGCCAGACAAAACAACTAACAATTCGTTCATACCATAATGAATATGGTGCACGTACATCGGTGATCGCAGAGTCTTCAACGAAGCACAAGTGCTTATTTAAAGATACGACATATGCTGAAGGTCAAGTCCAAACGGATGGCGGCCCAGTGTATGTAATTTGGGTCCTCTTGCAATAAGACACGACATATGCTGAAGGTCAAGTCCAAACGGATGGCGGCCCAGTGTATGTAATTTGGGTCCTCTTGCAATAAGACAAGACATAATTGATGGCGACATTAACACGACAGAGATGTACGGTCCCCGGAAAAATGAAACGATAATCATGCAAATATTAGCATAATTATACATGTAGAACAAAAATACAAACATACTCACGTAACTGTAGACAATGAGATCCAAAAGTGTGTGTGTAGTTGTATATGATAATAAATACATACGTTCATCGCATACGTATATGAATAGTATAATACCGTAGCAGTTGTGTCATTTTGTATATTTTATTCCAAGCTCATTTCCACGCATATATAACCGTTGTGTCCCTCTAAAATGTATGTAAATACCGACAAAATTCCTTAACTTATATCAGCATGCCACATGTTGGAAAGGGCCTGTACGCAAACTACGACAGGGCACAGATCGAGAAAGCGACGGCCGCTGTACATGGAGGGTTATCTCTACGAACTGCTGCCAAAAAGTACGGTATCCCCCGGTCAACGATAAGTGACCGTGTCACAGGGAAGGTTACACCAGGGATCGGCATGGGGCGACGACCAGTTTTCTGTCAGGAAATAGAGATGGGTATGGTAGAAACGGCTAAAACTGCAGCCGACAAAGGTGTTGGACTGTCGAAGTCCCAGCTGCTGATACGAGCAGGAAAAGTAGCTCAGCGGATGAACCTGAATACACAATTCCGTGGTAGACCCGGTAACGCCTGGTGGGATGGATTTAGAAAGAGAAATGCGACGCTGACGCAACCGGAAGCACTATCTGCCAACCGATCAAGAATGATGAATGCCCTCGTCGTCGGGCGATACATGGTAGAGCTGAAGAAGATTATCACACAGAACAACCTAGAGGGGAAGACAATATGGAACTGCGACGAGACTGGAATTAACATGACCCATAAACCGACAAAAGTATGTGCCAGGGTTGGGTCGAAGAGTGTTCCCGGTCGTGTTGGCAACACAAGGACGCAGGTGACCATGATGGCGTGTATCAATGCTGCAGGGGACAGCATGCCACCAATGATGGTAGTGAAAGGCAAAACAAAACGCTGCCTATCCTCGTATGCAGTGGGAGATGGCCCGACGAATGCCATTTGGACGTATCAGAGCAAGGCGTGGATGGACGATGTGTTGGGCGTGTCATGGTTTGAGGAGGTTTTCCTGACTCACTGCGGCACGAAGCGACCACAGTTACTCATATTGGACTCGCACCATTCCCACGAAACACTCGACATAATCGAAAAGGCCAACGAGAACAACATCATGATCCTTGCAATGCCGCCACATACTACCCATTATCTGTGTCCGCTAGATAGAACTGTTTTCGGACCGCTACAGAGACATTACAACACAGCCTGCACAGAGCATATGTCGGAGGACATCACCAACACAATAGACAGAAAATCACTTCCTAAGATGGTCAAAGTAGCCTACGAAGCAGCTTTCTCCAGAACCAATGTCGTTGCGGGCTTTGAGTCAACGGGCATACACACATGGAATCCATTAAAGATACCGGATGTTGCTTTTGCCCCATCAATGTGCACAGATGACACTTGTGTAGAGTATCCCGAAAAAGACCTCGTGCATGATGACGACTGGCACCCACTACAGTGGGTGTTAAGATCTCCTGAGGATGATACGAACGCAACCTCGGAAACACCTGCTCATGCGGACCATCCGTCTGGAGCATTGGAGCATCTGGACACACCTGAAGCAGACTCTATCGTCATATATACGGCCGACAACGAGTCCATGGAAGTTCCTGTCTTCAATGGTGACATTAGTCTGTCCGAAGACAACTTTCTCTCGGTTTTGGATCCAGGTTTTCTAGCCGATGACAACATGTGGAATGCCGAATTAAAGGCGATATTTGCCACCACGCCTTCGCCACCACCAAAGTCGCAAAACATTCCCGAGCAGAACAGCGGGTCAACAAAGAAATCGATAACTTCTCATAGACTTCTCACTAGTGAAGCAATCATAAATGACAAACAAAATCAAAAGCAACATAAATTGAAAGTTGAGGAGGAAAAGAGACAACGAAAGGAAAACAGAGAGTTAAAACGTAAGCTAAAGGCCGAATCGCAGAAAACATGTACCAAGAAAACACACAAGTGACATGTACATCTGTCGGTATTTTCACGTGTCAACCGCCCGTTGGCGACGCCACAAGCTGTTTAAATATTTAAAACATTCTATACTTGCATTTTAACAAATACCGGTATACATGTATGTTTTGTTTTATTTTGTAAGTACTGTTACAGTATGCACACTGACAGGTATTCATATTATTGATCTCGTCACCACATAGTTTCAAGTGTATGCCTATTGACGTTTAAACCTTTCAGCCCTAAGTAACTGAGATGGATTATTCCATGTTCAAATTCACACCAATCCATGAATCAGAAATCGAAATTCAGGCCAGCCCATTCATACAATAGGGGTGTTATGTTGTTGAAAATAATGAAAATGGTTGCAAACGGTGCATATCCTGATGAGACGGCTCGTTACGAGCCAGCTCATCTGGATCTGCACTGTTTGCAAAGCCTCTAAAGCGGGATGTCGGGTTGAAAGGGTTAATGTATATTAGTATGTCTCTCTCACGCATACTTTTGTTCCATTTCTTTTCGTAAACACAATCCATGCCTTCCAGGTGAATTAGTCTTAGGATGGTCATATTTATTTGTTGATTTCTTTAATGCACCCTTTCATGTTCCCTACATGCGTTTGTGGAAAGCGCACAATAGTAGGCACATTTGCGTCTATGCATCAGTCTGTATCCAAGTTAATTCTTCTAAAATAGAGTCCAACCCTCGTAGGTAGCGATATTGTGGACCGCTGCCATCTGGTTTCAATGTCGCCTTCATTGCTTTGTACCGGTGTATTATGAACCCACGAGGGCATGAGAACTGCTAGATACTACACTCGGGCCTCTCTATAACGCGTCTCTATGTAACGCGGTATCCAATATAACGCGGGTTGGTCGTTGGTCCCCGTTTTTATACC
>JBEVXV010001227.1:0-2423 GCA_040505915.1 Sedimenticola sp.
AGTGACCGATGGTTTAGCTTCGTCACATTTCATGCATGGTTGCAATTTACTGGAACCCTTTCTTGTTATTCACAAGTGAGCTTGCAACGTTTTACGGTGAGAATCACCATTTTCATCTCATTATTATTCCATATTCCCTGTGTACACGTATATTGAATACGTTTTGTCATTTCTAAACTCTGGTTGTAGCAAACAATCCACTGTTAATTGACTGTTTCAGTAACATTTGTAGTTACAGTTTAGCACATTTTGAAACTGTCACTGTTTACAAACTTCCACTGCAGAGAAATTTACCTATGCACCGGTTTGTCTTAGGTTAGCGAAAAATGTGTAAATTACTGTGAGATGTTAAGAATATTAGCAGATAAGGTTTATTGGTGTATATTTAGAGTATATATTGCATGAATAGGAAAATAAGATTTGGTTCACCCTGTCTAATTCGGATCCATTATTTATTATGGACTATATGCTGCACTCACATTGTGGAGATAACCGTCAGCATTCTAAACTAATCTGCATCAAATCGCATAATGATTTTGTTTAATTGGTACATCAATAGAAGACTCCAGCAACCTGTGGAGTAATAGAGACAACGGAATAGAATGATATATACATGTAAATACTAACACCTAACACATTCCTGTGTCTTTAAGAGTTTAAATGAAAGTTTTAGCAACCAGTAGTGTGGTCACGAGATAATGAAAAATAAACAAAAACAATGTCAGCATCTAGCGTTTAGGTTTGTGATGAAGACATAGTTTGTGATGATATTTTTGTATCTGCAACAGACACTATCCTAAGCCAGATATAAAATATCCTGTATTTGATAAGCAGATTATCAAGATGTCATGTGTTCTACACAATGAAAACACTGCATAGCGTCTTATATCCCTGGTAGCAAGCCACTGCTGATAGCTTGAATTAGTAGACGGAAATCTGCCCCGCCTTTTGTTAAACAGTAAGATATTTTATGGCTCGTCTGGATCCATTTCACCTGTATGTCACCCAATGATACATTCTGCTTGATACTTGCTAAATCTAGTCTCAGTCTCTTTTCAGAAACTAATTTCGTGGAATGAATGTTCTGAAACAATGACCTATTATCTGTCATACATTTTATTGGCACGACTGAACAACATGGAACAATTTCCTGGAGAAGACTACACGTAAGTAAATGGAGGCATCAATTCCATCAACCATCGCCAGAGATTCAGCAGCAAGTGAACTTTTCACCACTCGTTTGATTTTTGTTGAGGACCAAGCAATTGGAGAACAACAGCCATTCTTTCCCAGGATAAACACAACAAATCCTCCAGCACTGGACACGCGATCAGAGAGGTTTGCGTGGGAAGCATCCGCAAATAGTACCAACTCCATATCTTCCAAACTGCCTAGGCTAGGAAACATCATCTTATACCTATTGTTTCTGGCTTTACGAACCACTTTGTTGATTTTATTTATGAACTTGGCACTGCTTTCTCCAGTTGCTGTTGCAAGTCAAGCACATCAAAGCTGAGTAGTAGAAGGGGGTTGGCAAAGCTGAGGTCAGGCCTAGTCTGGGTGGCAATCCAATGTAATTGTCCTATGACCTCCTGCTGTATCTTACTTCCTGTGGTTTCGCATGCACTACCACTGATCTGTTCTAGTTCCTCAGTATATTCCTGTTGGTCTAGGAATATCTTACCTTCTTCCTGAGTAATATTTAGACCAATGTACTTGAAACTATTGTCTTGATGCATTAAAAACAGGCCCTGTAATTGTCCATCTTGATGCCAATAGAATAATGCAGGGTCAAGCTTGGATTGTGTGCATCCGAGTCGTAAAAGTTCCGTTTTCACACTCAAGAACCAGTTTCTAGAAGCATCCACTAGACCATACACACACTTTTTCAATTTCCAAACTACTGACTTATCAGAGGCACATTCCTCTGGGACTTTTACATATATCTCCCTATCAACCTCATTTCCTTGAAGGAACGCTGCTTTCACATCTATAGTATGTAACGAAAGCTTTAATGTAGATGATATTGTGAGAAATAGCCGCATGCTTTCTTTGTGAATTGTTGGGGAATCTGATTTGACCTCATTTTCTTCTTCAAAGCCCCTTACCACTAAACGTGCTTTAACAGAATGATTACCATTTACATTTTTCTCCGTGATAACCCATCTTGTAGACATTAACTTTTGTCCAGTAAACTGTACTTCTTCATATACAGAGAATGAATTCCAATTTCTCAGTTCAGCAACTTTTGCTTCCCTAACTTCAACTTCATTGTGCCTTGCTGAAGGAATAAAAACAGCATTGACATCTTGAATTTCATCCATGGTATTCCATTCTTCTACATCTTTTAGAAAATCTAACCCTATCAATTCATCTTTTCCATATTCTTGAACATTAAAGTAGGCCCAATTCTTTCCTGTAGC
>JBEVXV010001227.1:2433-3560 GCA_040505915.1 Sedimenticola sp.
TTCCCAATGCAGTTTTCCATGTATCACTGCCCCTAGGTAACAATCTGATTTTATCATTCACTTTAGGAATATTAGCAGTCATTTTCACTTGGGAAACTGATGTCCCATTATCATGATGATCTTCATTGTGACCTGAAGCTGCTACTTCTATCTGTGGTATTTCAGGTTGAACTTCTTCCTGGTGCTCATTTTCTTGGTGGTGAATATTTTCTACCTCTTGACTGTCATCTTCGGTGTTTGGATCAAATATTTCACTTGATTCTGTATTCTCCTCTTTTGTTTGATTCTGAAATTCCGACCCACATCTAATCAACCTACAGGGATGGACTCATATACTACCATGTCTCACAAACACAATCTTTCCATCTTGTCCAATAACAGTTCCAGGTCCCTTCCATTTCTTATCATCATCCCTTTTGTCATTTTGTAGTACACTCTATCTCCATGTTCAAAATACACCTTTGAAGCTCTTATCTTATGTCGTAATTCCCTTCTAATACGTTCTGAGGATTCTGCTTGAATGAATGCACGCCTACTGGAATTTTATGCATTCAAGTGCTTTGCGAAATTTTCACTGATTGTAGTGTTCTCCAATGCAGGTGGCTTGTCATCTAACGTAGATGGAATGTTGGGATTTGCACCATACACTAACTGGTACGGACTCCATCCATAAACCATGCTCAAGGAATTCTTGGCATTGACAGCCAACAGGGCAACTTCCAACTTAAGATTGGGCTGATCCTCAAGAATCTTGACAACACAATCATCTACAACTGCATGATTACGTTCACAAAGCCCATTTTGCCATGGACTGTAAGCGGCAGTGTTCAACACTTCAATGTTTAAATTATGGCACATATCACGAAATGTCTCATTCGCAAACTCACCACCATTGCCAGCTAGGAACTTCTTTGGTGATCCCATGCCACTACCTATCAAAACAGTCATGATCTTTTCTGTGATTACTTCAGGTGTCTTTCGATTGATTAATGCAGCGATACTGAACCGAGTTGCCATATCAATTAAGTGAAGGAAGTAAACACCCGGCTTCCACTCTTTCAAGTCAATAGCTATACTTCCTCATTAAATTCGGTAGCCAGAGGAAGGGACACAACTGGTCTTGCTGG
>JBEVXV010001228.1:0-1373 GCA_040505915.1 Sedimenticola sp.
GAATACGTCTTGATTTACATCTTGGTGCAACGATTCTAGACTTCGCATATGTTTCTCAAGTTTGTCATAAAGATCTCTAAGACTATGTGTCCGGTTGGCGGCTGGAGATATATTGATTAGTTGCATGTAATGCGAGTCTACTACTGATTGTTCATCTCCATATCTTTCCTTTAACAGCTCAATCGCGATATTATAATTTTCATTTGACAGACTCAGTCCTGAAATTACACTTTGCTTCTCCGCTTAATTTGCTGATCAAGTAGTTGATTTTTTCAATGTTTGATATGTCCTTATTTCTGTGCACAGCCGATTCAAATGCGTCCCAAAATTCAGACCATTTGAGTTTGTCTCCGGAGTATGTCATGAGATCAAGTTTGGGAAGTTTCACGGACGTTCCTCTGTCCCTTTCATGTTTATAATAATATATGAGCCGGTAAGTGTCATCCTGTTGTTTCAATTGTTTTTCTTGAAACATCATCATCTGTTGCATTTGTTGTTGCATTTGCAATTGCATCTGGAACATGTGTTCTAGCTTCACTGTCCGCATTTCCGATGATTGGCCTTCAGTATGTTCACTGCGGTGCATTTTGTCTCCAATTGATTTTTCCGTTGATGTCAGATCATAAACACAGGCCGATACGTTGTCACTTAATGCACCGTCTTCGTTCACAATACGTTCTATCAAATCGGTCGCTTCCGTCAACTCTAAGGCTATTACAAGACCGTCTCTGGTTGTTGCCAACTTGTCATTGCAATCTTTCAACCTTTGACTGCTGGTTCTGACTTTATTATTCATATAGTCATTGTATTCTTGAACATCGTCGGGTATCTCCTGCAGTATCTGCCCTGCGTGTACTAGTTCTCTTTCTAGAATATTTCTGTATCTAGTACGTGTAGCTTTAAGTCCTGTTATAGACATTGTTGTTTATTTGTTTTCCTTTTACAAATCTTCAAATGCGAATCCGCCTCGCGGGACCAAAATGTGGCGGTTCGAGTAATTTGACAAACAAGATGAATTTTAAGTTATGTAATCAAACCTTAATTGCTTGTGGCAGGGCAATCCCTACCAACAAGAAGATTATTAATCTTATAAGAAACATGGCAGTATACAACATTTGTTTGCGACTTGGTATTTTCGTAACACTTTGATATTTGTATCCTAAACTCGTTTTCTCATTACGCCCGAGAATCACAAATAAATGTACCTCGTTAGTGCAAATTTCACCGAAACTTGTCCTCCTGGAATAAGTAATCCGTTTCACTGTCACAGAATCGTAAATCCAGCACTTTGTAACAATCTTCTTGGTCCGTATGTGTGAGCTGTCTTAATTAAGGTGAGTGATGCTTAAGTTTAACGGCCGCACTTCCTCGAT
>JBEVXV010001228.1:1383-3634 GCA_040505915.1 Sedimenticola sp.
TATACAATATTTGTTTGCGACTTGGTATTTTCGTAACACTTTGATATTTGTATCCTAAACTCGTTTTCTCATTACGCCCGAGAATCACAAATAAATTCACCGAAACTTGTCCTCCTGGAATAAGTAATCTTCTTGGTCAGTATTTGTGAGCCCTTGTTAATGTTTGTTCATTCTATTTAACTACTATAAAGTAAATATACCTTATGGTTATTAAACGAATCATTAGAAATTATACATATTTATAAAGTAGCAAAACAATACTCAACAAACTACAAATCAAACCACACATATATTTGAATTCTTATAAATGAAACCTCTGATGTCGATAAAAGTTGACGCACAAAATGATTATTTAAATAATAATTTGCTTTACCACTCATCTTACGTCTTAAAGATTAGATGCACAGGCGTTCGTAAAGTCAAATATCGCGATATTCGCGACACTCCCGAGGACAGCATGAACAGCTTTGTACGTCAGAGTACTAGTAATGTATATAATGTCACATCTTATTCACCAAATTGTTCTTGGAGCCTCTTTAGCTGTTCTTGTATCTTCATCCGAGCCACCTGCGCTGCACCCCTCTCTGGTCGATGGTCAGTAGATCGTGTCTCAGCTGGTCCACCCGTTTGTTTAATAATAACTGGATCTATTGGTGCCGAATCCCCTGGACATTCAATGGGATATAACAAGTTCAATGGACGGCCAATACGTCTGCCTGACGTTAACAGTACTTTCGCTGAACGTGTTTGCCCATCATGGCTTATGGTCAGTTCAATAATCCTTCCTATTCGCCAACATCCACGCGGTGTGTCTTCTTTCACAAGCACCACATCTCCGACCCTAGGTGTATTCGATGATTGTACTCGACTAGATTTCAGCCTTTTCTGGTACCTCTCTCTTAAACTTAACAAGTAGTCATCTCTCCATATCTTCCAAAATCTATTCAGATGGGTTTGGCCCTTTTTCCACAGCTGTAACAACTTTCTAGATGAGCTTAGATTTGGGTCGTATTCATCGTCGTCACTGCTCTCATAGTCGTGAAAATGTGGAATTCCTATTTTCGGATTCAGTGTCAAGAAGTGGGAAGGTGTTAATATTTCACTAGAGTCGATATCATCGCCTACGAACACAAGGGGTCTGGAGTTCAAAACGGCTTCTACTTCTTGTAATAGCGTCAGCAGCTGTTCATTTGTTAAGCATACTTTCCCAATGGATTTCCTCAGTGATCGTTTCACTAAACCGACTAATCGTTCGTAAAACCCACCCATCCATGGAGCTAATTCAACAATGAAGTTCCATTGTATTCCAGTATTTGCTATGTATGTTATTACGTCTGCATCTGTAATAACGGTTTTCGAGAGTTCGTGAATTGTCTCACTGGCTAGTTTGAATTGAGATGCATTGTCACTAATTATTGTCTGTGGTTTACCATAACGAGCAATGAATCGTCGTAATCCTAGGAGAAATTGTTCAGTTGACATATCTGGCATGAGTTCCAGATGGACATCTCTAGTTACGAGACACGTAACTAAGCATACCCATGTATTTTTAGTTCCAGATTGGGTTTTGACGTACAGTGGTCCAAGATAGTCCAATCCTGTTTTGGTAAACGGTGGCGACACGGTTACACGGTCTTTGGGTAATGCTGGCATTTCAGGCATTTTGTATGGTCCACCTTCATATCGCTGACATGTTTTACACGTCCTTAGTACACCTTTAACGCATTGACGTCCCTGGGGTATCCAATATTTCTGTCTTGTATGGCTTAGTGTTTGAGATACGCCGGCGTGTAACAACTGTCGGTGAGTTTTGTCCACAATAAGTTTTGTAAATGCGTCGTGCTTTGGTAACAGCAACGGATGTTTTGCTGTATCACTTATTTCGGCATTCTCTAGCCTGCCACGACATATCAACAGTCCCTTGGAGTCTAAGTATAACCCTAACTGTGATATCATAGTGTGTCTTTTGTCAAGATTTACGGCATCAATAACATCCAGATAATGTTTCCTTTGCACATGAGAGATCCACACTGATTCGGCATTCTCAATTTCATTTGATGTTATCGGGCCTTTCAAATCGCATCTCTTCTTCAGTTTTCCGATAAATCGCATGACTAAGGCAGTAATTCTTAGCAGTCTGTTTACTGAAGAGAAATCCTCACTTTTGAGATCACATGGAGGTAGGGTATAATGTCCAATTTTCAGTTCGTGTGTAGATATTTCAACACGTTTTGTTTCAGTCGTCAGCAGT
>JBEVXV010001229.1:0-14304 GCA_040505915.1 Sedimenticola sp.
GGGGGGGGGGGGGACTTACATTGACTGATGCATTACTAATTCATTTGTTTTTTGAAAACAAGTTGAACATGTTGAAACTTGAACTTGAACTTGAAGTGCCGTTTTGTTTTTCAAGAGTGCATTTTGACAGGGTATGTAGTCTTTGTAGACGAAAAGAGAATATACTTACTAAAGTCATGAATCTTGTAGAGATGCTCCACGACTCGTTGTTTCGAGGAAAGTTCGTTTGAACACTGTAAACATCTAAATTTCCCCTTTTTGGTCAGGTGCCAGCGATTAGATTGACTGGATGCGGACATCATGGCATCATGCAAACGGACGACTGCAACGAGGTTAGCTAAGCGCTTTACTATCGGTATGACTAAACACCGGAAAGAGCGCTCTTTCCGCGGAAAGGATTCGGCTGCGGTAATACCGAAAAGAGCCCGTTAAATGCTTATTTCGTATACAGCCTTGATTATTTTTATGGTCTTATGTTATTAATAATAAAATACGTTAATTCTGAAAGTTTCATGTAAATCGGTGATGAAATGTTGACTTTATAGCATAATTTGTATAATTGTGCAGTATGATCTGGAATTTATGTTACGTTCCCGACCTAACGTAATCACGAATAAATAAATAAATGAGAAATTGACAGTGAAAAATACTTTTGCCTCCGACGAGGCTCGAACCCACGACCCCTCGCATTAAAAGCCAACACTCTACCACGTCGCTGTAAAAGCGCGCTTGTACCGCGAGGCAGTACAATTGTGGTAGTAAATGTTCATACTGTTCATACTGTCTGTAGAGACCAAATATGGACGCATACATATAAACCAACGCTTTCTTCGGTCCTTTTCTTCTTGTTTTTCCTTATATTTATAGTTTTTAGGACAATGTAAATTGTTATATTTAACGACGGGAATTGGCTCGAAGACCTTCCATGTCGCCACGTATACACTGGGTAGAACCAATGTACCACGTGGATATGTAGATGGAAAATACATTTAGTATTTTTGTTGCCCAGACCTGGAATTGAACCGCGGGTCGCTCGTCTGTCAGTCCAGCACTCTCCCAACTGAGCTACGGGGCCATCCACATACCTAACATTATCTTTCACTGTCCTATAATAGCTCAGCGGTAACTTCGGCGAACGCTACATTTCTATGTATAGCCCTCTTTCCGCGGAAAGAGGATTCGGCTGCGGAAATACCGTTTTTTGTTTACACAGGAGGACAAAATTATCGTGGAATCTCATGCTGGACTGGCTACCACTCGTTAATTCGTATTTCGGTAAAAATCTATAATTGTTTGTAATTATGACTTTTATGTGAAGTCCTGAAAATCAAATTTATATAATGACACATTACAAATCAGAAAATCAATGTTTTATTAAGTAAAAGTGACTTAAATGGCAAATTTCATCTTCTTTTCGCCCAGAATCTCATTTGCGCTCATCTCATTTTCGCCATGTATGTATGTATGTATGTATGTCGTATATCCCGCCTGTAAGAGGCGCACCCCCTCACAGCCACTGACAAGGCAGGAAGGGTAGTGGTCACGACACACCCCGTATACTTATACCGTATACTTGATCGAACTACCAAAAAACTAAAAAGTCCCACAACAGAACTAGATGGGGTTTACTATATACACATCGACCAGCATACTGGCACAAGGTGAGCGGGGAGGTCGC
The DNA here is from genome assembly GCA_040505915.1 of Sedimenticola sp. Taxonomy (GTDB): domain Bacteria; phylum Pseudomonadota; class Gammaproteobacteria; order Chromatiales; family Chromatiaceae; genus Vondammii. The sequence goes on from JBEVXV010001229.1 coordinate 1,679, forward strand.
GGACTGTTTTTCATGTGGAGGAAAACCGGAGTACCCGGAGAAAAACCACAGCAAGCTTGCACGGAACAGACAAACCCGTACAGACATACCTCTTTTCAGAAGCATTGGTCTGCTGCATCATGCAAAGCAATCATCTACAGACAAGCTGGCGGGTACATCTGAATTCGTATTTCCAGGGATTTAAAATAAATATAGTATACATCTCTGGTATTTCGGATAAATCTGAAGAAATTTTCATTTTTTTTTCTAATTATGTGACGTCCAGAAAAGATTGTTTGTATAAAGATACATTACAAGTCAGAAAATCTGTGTTTTATTAAGTTAAAGTGACTTTATATAGTATTAGTTTCATCTTGTTTTCAGTTCGCCAGAATCTCATTTGCGCTCATCTCATTTTCGACACGGCAGGCACATCTGGCTTTAGTGACACCTCGGCCCTAAGACTAGTCGGCCCTTGAACTTCTCGGCCCTATGACACATCGGCCCTCGACACATCGGCCCTAGGACAGGTCGGCCCCATAATATAGTATAGGTCTATTTTAATGATGTGTCCGTGCTAATTGGAAGGGAGCAGGTGAACTCGTCCGGATTTTAGTCAACTCGTCCGATGTCCAACTCGTCAGATGACCAACTCGTCCGATGTTTATTTTGAGCAGACCTGTAGATACAAAATGTTTTGCAAATGGAATATTTCCATGCTGTTAATGGACTAACAATACCTTTAAATGTGATATTTGGCCGAAATATCGAACGAGTTGTCTAAACATATTTGTTTTGATCAGATGTTGGATAAATTAATAAGATAAAGGACTAGCGATTTAAATTTAACTTTTTTTTATCAGAATGCATGAATGTTGAGGTGAATGTTGATCGTAGGCACACTGTATCTATACAGGCCAGCATCCGCGCAATAATAGGTATACATTGTACATCCCATTAGTCTCCATTCAAACACCATCTGGCGACGACGCACCTGGAACTGACTGTGTATATTTGCAAATGAAGATGTTAGCACAGCAGGTGTGACATTTTTACAACCCAGCAGATACGATTCAATGACTGATTGTCCACAATTATCGCCGCCGCGCCACAGGAGGGTGTCATACTGGATGTGTTAACATGGTCCACTAAACATCACCATACAACCAGAATACAACAGCTTTCTTCGAGAAATAAGAGGTGACATTAAAAACATTAGTTTCTCATACTAATGTGGCTGCCTCTACTATCGTGGAGAAATAAGGCTGATAGTGTTTTTGAGACATAATACAGACATGATGAATATATATATAAGATATTCGCGTGTTTTCGTGGAGAAATGTCTCACAAGAAAACAAGATTTACATACTAATTCCGTGGAGAAACATGACAAGTATGAAATAAATATTAAATTTATTATGAAGGCAGGACAGACAGATCAATGTGCATGTAGCCATCACAACATATTCTGAGGATGTAATGTGACCGGTCGGTTGACAAAGGGTTCCGTACGCCATATGCGATCAGTGTAGTCCCAGATCAGTAGGCTATAATGTATGTTGTATAAGACTAAATCTTTGTTAAGTATTATAATAAAACACAACAACAAATATGCAAATGAATGGTTACTCATAATAATATTTTGTCGAATTATATTTGTTTTAGACATTTCAAACATAATATATTATAAAGTAGGGCCTAAGTGTCGAACCCATTTACGGCCGACCTGTCATAGGGCCGAGGTGTCTAGGGCCGAGGTGTCGAAGGCCGACGTGTCATAGGGCCGAGGTGTCGTGTTACCCACATCTGAATTCGTATTTCCGACAAAACTGAAAAAATTACTGATTGTTTGTAATTATGTGAAGTCAAGAAAAGCATATTTATATAAAAACAATATAATAGAAGAAAATCCGTGTTTTATTAAGTTAAAGTGTCTTTATATGGCATTTTCATCTCATTTTCGCTTCTTTTCGCTCAGTCCGTTCAGAATCTCATTTGCGCTAATAAGGCAAACCCGGAGCCGATGCATGGATGGACCGCGTTACGTCATTGGTCGGCAACCGGCAGAATCCGTATCAAGCGATGTGATTGGTGCGCGCCAATACAATTTCGGCGCCCAATTATTGTCAGCAATGGAAGACATGGACATGATGGAAGTCACACGTTACGCTATCGTGCAATGGGAAGACAAATTAACGAGTGTAATCAGTTTACATAACATAAAATTACCAAGGAAATCGGTAACGGAGTACATTGAGGGCGAATATGTAACTGCCCTATACGGAAAGAAGCAGTACAGAGCTAGGATTTCGGAAATTAACGGTAAGTTTGATGGTGTTTTTTGAAGGATTACAGTCAAAACGGCCCCAAGTCAAAACGGCCCCAGTCCAAAACGGCCATGTTTTTAATGTTTAATGCTTATAACAATGGAGGCAATTCATGAGATAATCAACCTTATCCTATGTGGAATTTTCGCCGTAAATAATTCCGAAAATCAGCCATAATTTCGATAACTGACGTCGAATGTTGGTGAAAATGTTCACCAATATTCGACGTCCTTTACGGAGAATTCCTCCGATGATCGAACTGATTTACGTCGAAATTTCGAACCATGGGATAATGTCTATTGTCCGCGGGAATCCAGCTTTAAGCCATTTAGTTCGCAAAAAAATAAACAAAATGCTAAACAAACATTAAACTGGATACTTATTTGTTTAATCCACCATTTTTCTATAATTATGTAGTACCAACATTCAATAATTCCCCCTCGTTTCATCACAAAGTCAATGCGTCTCCAAACACAGTCACTAATGCATCAGTCAATGTAAGTCCCCGCACCCCCCCTGGGAGAGGCGGGGGGGGGGGGCTTTCACGTTCCATGTGCCCCGCACTGTGGGGCTATTACCGATAAAAAATGACCCGGGGCACTGCTTGGCATTTTACCGGGTCTTTCATAGACCATGTTGCCCCGCAGGGCGGGGCTTTAAATTGACAAAAATATAAGCCCCGCAATTCCCCCGGAGGGGGGGTGCGGGGACTTACATTGACTGATGCATAACACTCTGCTCAGCCATCTTCTTTGGTCCTATGATCCAACCCCACTGACGGTTTGGATGACGTCATCGCTTAATTGATGTAAATATGTCTCAGATCAATATTTTCCAAAATGTTGAACTATTTTAAACTTTAACAACTAACAAAATAACAGTCTGGATTCACGGACATAGAAAATGCTCATTATCTAATTCAGCATTTCGAGCGGCATTCTTGTTTTTGTTACTTACATGTTTGTAAAATCTTTGAATCCGATTCATATCAATATTTGCAGAAGACAGACATAACCTGGTCAAGAAAGACAAAGGTGGACAGTTTCCACTACAGTTCACATTTGAGGAGCCAGCTGCAGAAGGGACAACATTAGGTATACGCATTTCACTCGCAACTCCGTGCGTAAAGGCATGATTTTTATGCCCCCATGACGATATGTCAGGGGGCATTATGTTTTGCACCTGTCTGTCCGTCTGTCTGTCTGTCCGTCACACTTCATGTTCACCTTGTGCGTTTAAGTCCGTTTCTCAGCCACTGTCGCACCTACACCCACCAAACTTGCACAACATCATCGCCTAGTAGTGTGCATCAGAAGCGACATATATTATGTGACCTTGATTTGACCTTGACCTACTTTTCCATGCGATGTACTTAGTCGTTTTCAATGTTCACCTTGTGCGTTTAAGTCCGTTTCTCAGCCACCGTAGCACCTGCAGCCACCAAACTTGCACAGTGTAATCATCTAGTGGTGTACATCATAAACCAACATATATCATGTGACTTTCATTTGAATTTCATTGATTTTTCCACGTTTTGGACATTGTCGTTTTTCGCGAACAGGCTGCCAATGGGGGCATCGCTGTGTCTTACAGACACAATTTTCTAGTTCATCCTGTGTCCCACCCATGCCGCCCACATTCCCAAGGTCAAATAACTTTGCATTAAATTTTTAATTTGCTTGTACATGTATCTCAGCATCTATAAGTCTGATTGACTTGAATCTTCATACACTTGTTTATCATCATCCATATTTTCCCCACACATGCAGCTCACATTCTGAAGGTCATGGTCGAATTACTTTAAATTTTGTGTTTGTTCAAAATTTGTGTTTAAATGGCGTTTTTGTCACTCCTGCTTCTGAATAGCAGAATTATTGAAAACAATTTGGTGTGTGTACATATTTATTGTCGCGCCCGCTTTCGGAAAGCGCGATATAGACGGCACTTTCGTGTGCGTCTGCATGCATCCGGATTTGCATGAACTTTTTTGCCAAAGCGTCTTGGGCCGCGACATGCGGGCCGCGGCCATCTACTAGTATGAGCTACATGTACTCCAAAAATAATTTAAAAGTTGCTTGTCTTGCTTCATTGTATTTTGATAAAGTGTTTATGTATGAGCCAGCGCATGAGATAATGAGCCTTATCGCATGTTAGGTTTTCGCCGTAAATGGTTTTTGAGTATTTGGCATATTTTCCGTAAATAATGTCAAAAGTTTGCGAAAATTTCAGAGCAAATGCTGAATTGTATTCAGCATTTGTGCCAACTTTTGATTTCATAAAATTTGTAAAAACTGCTGCAATATTTTGAAATCATTTTCGACGAATAGGCTATCTCGCATGCGATGCGATAAGGCACAATTTATCTCATGCGCTGGCTCATATGTTTCAGACGATTTAGCTACATCCGATGATACTGCCAGACAGACAGTGACTGAAACACATGAAAAGCAGCAACAAAGTTCACATACATCAGTTGCAAATGAATCTAGTGGTAAGTAGCATCACTGGCATGATATAATCCATGGGGATCCTTGTTGAGTGATACCGAAGTAGACATCATTCGAAAATAAAATGAGAAAGGTCAACATTGCACATTATAAGTTGTCTATCTTTTACAGGTTATTTTCTAAAGGCAGTAATTTTAAGAAATATATGTTTCACTTTATCTGAGGAAAATGGTGCCACTGATATTTATTATTTTTTTAGGGAAAAAAAGCAAATAACATTTGAGACACAACACCAGATAACGTACCTTCAAATATTTGGAAATTTCGCTGTAAATAGTTTTGAACATTTCTCATAATTTCCGTAAATGATGTCAAAATTTGAAGTGCAGAGCAAATGCAGAATTAAATTCCACATTTTCTCTGGAATTTTCATAAAATGTTGATATCATTTGATAAATCCATGGCTGTAATTCAAACCCGTTTGGGTTCTAATTTGGTATGGATGTTTATCACTGTCCATATGTTCCACCTACACCCTACCCATGTTGCCTTGACCCTCAAGGTCAAGGTGTCATGACTTAGAAATTTCTGGATTTGCGTTAAAGTTTTTGTTTTTTCCACATATCTCTTCTTCTAATGCTGCAATTGGGTTCTAATTTGGTATGGATGTTTATCACTGTCCATATGTTCCACCTATACCCTACCCATGTTGCCTTGACCCTCAAGGTCACATGACTTAGACATTTCTGGATTTGCATTAAAGTTTTTGTTATTTCCACATATCTCTTCTAATGCTGCAATTGTGTTCTAATTTGTTATGTATGTTTATTACTGTCCATATGTTCCGCTACACCCAAGCTATATGCTATATCCCGATGTCGTAGTCGGCGTTTGTCCGTCCGCCTGTCTGTCCGCGCACACATTAGGGCCTTATGTGGTAGGACGTGTGGCCTAAGACCTTAAAAAACAATAGATTCATTCCGTGTACCTTTTGTTTGAATACAATGGAAGTACCATATTTAAGGACATCCATCTTAAAAAATTCAAATTGCTCATAATTTCCCTTTCAATGTCAAACACCACCAGGCGCGCTTCGTTGTCCTCTGACAACTCTTGTTTTACACTTAGGCTGCCAAAGGGGGCATTCGTGGTCCGATAGGCCACATTTCTTGTTGTTAAATATAGTATTGATAATGTATTTTACCATAAATTTTTAGTGAGCCATGCATAATTATATGTTCGTTTCCTGTAACCCGACCGACCCGCTAAAATTGGTGCGACCCAAATTCTTTTATTGCAATTTTGTTTACAATTTATTTATTTTTTTTCAATTTTGTGCCAATATTTAATTTTATGACCATGTAGAAACATAATACGAAAGGAAAAAAAAATAAACTGCCTACCGACCGACCCACTTTGAAAATTCTGGGTCGGGTTACAGGAAACAATTTTTTTTTTAAGGACAGTCTGATGCACTTTCAAAGTTGTTAAATCCAAGATGCCCACCATTTCAAGATTGGTCAAAATCTGAAGAAATCTTGTTCTCACCATGCTCACAAACCACCCGACGGATTTTGATGAAAGTTGACAGGAATGATCAACCACTAATGCTCTTTGACACTTGTTAAACAGATGAACCTGGGTCAAAAATGGGCACGGTCCTGAACCTTCAATTCTAATTGGAGCCTGATTGAATTTGATCTGTATACTCCGCAATATCTAGGACTTATTAAAGTTTGAGCGAAATCCACACGTCACTCTCAGGTGAGTGATAATTAGGGCCAACTTCGCTCGCTTGTTATATATACTTATCTACATAGTTGTGTGTGAACACACTTTCCATGTGTGTGAACTGTGGCTTTGGCAACCCGATAGGGTCTATAACCTGTTAATAATAACAAACAAGTGTATACAAATGTATATATTTCAGACCCGTTAGCTGCATCCGGTAATGCAACACCTGAAAAGCAGAATACAGAGGCAGCTGCAGGTGGATCTAGCATAAGTGGTAGGTAGCATCAAAAGCATGACTATTATCTAAGGGGGTCCATATATGGATGGCCCTGCTCTGCTCTTACAGCCTTTCAGATGAGGATCTAGAGCAAGGTACCATCTCCTTCTGGTCTAACAGTTGCCAGGGATCAATTTACGGGGTGAAGTGGGTGAAATTCTCTCCTTAAATTGCCCGACTTCTTATTTTGTGTTGAGGGAGGGAAATGTTTTCAGGTCAGACAACTTTTAGCAGAGTTACAGCCCTTGAATTGACTAAAAAACTGCTGCCATGCATATTTTGCCCTGCCATGTGAGCTTTTTTTATTATGCTCCACAAAACTTTTTAAATTAAATTATAGTTTTCCATACACGTAACCCATGCTGCGTTGAAGAGGCCAGGGTCACGGAGACGGCCTGATATGACTGAAATGCGATATCGCTAGGCCGTTAAAAAACCCCAATCAACAGAGACGAACAGATAAGGGGAGTATTTGATGGTAATTCTGAGATAATTTTGCTTATTTCTTCATAAAAACATATGTTGTTGGTACTCATTGGAATCGCCTCCGTGAGGCGATTGATTGATTCCAATGAGTACCAACAACATAGTTTTTTATGAAGAAATAAGCAAAATTATCTCAGAATTACGGTAGTGGAGGGGGCATTTAGGATTACCCTTGTCCGTCCCGTCCGTCGCGAAAACTGAACATTTTTAGCTCACCTGAGCAAAGCTCATGTGAGCTATTGTTATACCAAAGTGTCCATCCGTCGTCGTCCGTGAACAATTTAAATCGTCTTCTTCTCCAGAACTGCTGAGTCGATGTTGATCAAATTTCACAGGCATGATATATGGGTGATGCCATTTCAGATTTGTTAAAATGGAGGTCATCGACAATCCAAGATGGCCGCCGTCTAAAAATAGCACAAATTCTTAAATAATCTTCTTCTCACGAATCACCAGTCGGATTTCGACGAAACTTGGTAGGACTGATCGACAACTGATGCTCTTTCATAGTTGTTAAAATCGTAGCCCTGGGGTCAAAAATGGGCGTGGCCCAGGGGGTCAAATTTGACTTTTGACCGAATATGGTCAGGGTTCTCCCCAGAGCCCTTATGCGTATCGGCACCGATACACGCCGGAAAGGTCCCGATACGCTGGGTAGGCGGATTTGTAAAAATAAATAAAATCATCTCAACTTTGGTAATATGTCAACTATCACCATAGCATCATTTCTACATGACCATAATCAGTAAAACAGCCATCTACTAATGGTTTTAAGTTCATTTGTAAAAATTATATCGAAAGTGTCATTTTTGCAAGATTTTGCGCGCTAAATAACCCCATTACCACTTTTGTAACTTGCCACGCTGCATGGAACTTTCGGTGCAGCAAAATTTCGGGCTGAATTATTTTCCTGGGGAGAACCATGTGCGTGCTAAAAATAGATTGATTATTGCGAAATATCACTCGATCATGGCTATTTCGTTCAACTGCTCACCAGCGATGGCATTTTGTTTTACAAACAATTTTCTAGTTTAATTTTCCATATTTCAGATGTATCAACTGCCAAAATTCCCACTCCAACTGAATCATCTCCCACATTGCCGACTGTATCTGTCACATCAATCAGCTCCCATTCGAGGTAACCTTTTTATGCATTTGTTAGCTCACATGAGCATGTGAGGTATTCTGATCACAAACCATCCGTCCGTCGTTAACTTTTACTTGTTACCACCATAACTTGATTATCGTCAATATCGGAATTGTAGTTTGGATGAGTTTGAAAATGACTATTGTCGGCCCAATGTCAAGGTCACTAGCTCTATAAATAGAATTATTGCGCCATACCAGGGCAGCACTTTTAGTCCTCCATACCCTAAAGTCCTCGAATAGTCCTCCGTTAGTCCTCAATAAAGTCCCCCGTTCATATGTCCTCCAAGTCCTCTACGTCCTCTTGGGCCATGCATAATTATATGTTTGTTTCCTGTAACCCGACCGACCCGCTAAAAACGGTGCGACCCAAATTCTTTTATGTTTACAATTTTTATGCCCCCGCACCGAATGGTGCCGGGGGCATATAGCGTTAGGCTTGTCCTTCCGTCCGTCCGTCCCCGAAAACTAAACTTTGCACAATTGCTTTTTTTTCACTGTTTCCCTCGATGGAATCTTTTGATATTTCACTGATGCATTTGTCACATAATCACGCAGCTTCTACAGCATCCAGGCTGCCGTCGGGGGCATTCGTGCGCCGATAGGCCACATTTCTAGTTTTTTTTCGTTCAAATTTGTGCCGATATTTAATTTTATGACATGTAGAAACATAATATGAACGAAAAAAAAAGAAATTGCCTACCGACCGACCCACTTTGAAAATTATGGGTCGGGTTACAGGAAACAAACATTTTTTAAGGACGGCCTTGCCCCGTTCGGCATTCGGGGAGGGGTTCAATCCCAAGAATTGTGCCGCAGTAGCCAATTGCTTGTCGTAAAAGGCGATTAAATTGGCTTAACGATTGGGTTCATACTTTCCGGAACCCACTATACCTGGTTTGGCCCTCGTGTACAGGTTTGGCTTTCATGTACTTGAGAGTTGAATCAGGTTATACCCCTTATAAGTGTAAGAAGACTTGAGCTAGTCCTATTACCTTAGGGGATGGGTCTTAGTGACGCTGGTGTGTTTAGGACCTGGCACCAGGTCAGGTTATTCTATTTTCAGGGCTGAATATAGTATCTAGAATGTTAATATTGAGCACAATACAGGTAACATGCGGGAATCGACCCCGTTGACCCCGGCCTTATATGACCTTAGCTGTTGGTAGGCCGTTAAACCCTATTCAATCAATCGATCAATCTACGTCCTCTTTGACGCTAATCTTTAAAACTGTGTTTTCCGGTTATTCCTGACCCTGTCTGTGATATCCATAAAAAACGTTTTCCCATAGGTTTTTAGATACTCTACAAGATAAAACTGCAGATAAAACCTATTGAATATGGGCTTTGCCCATCCAAGGTCACTGTTGCTAAAAATAGATTGTTGTGCAACATTTTTGTTTCCCCACGATAACTATATTTACCTGATCTTCATGAAACTTCACCTGTGCATTGATGTTAATGAGGGCATGGCACCTATTGAATATGGGATTTGCCCTTCCAAAAAGCCCAATCCAAGGTCACTTGTTAAAAATATATTGTTGTGCAACATTTTTGTTTCCGCACGATAACATCAGTTATATTCACCTGATCTTCAAGAAACTTCACATGTGGCATTGTGCATTGATATTAATGAGGGCATGCCGCCTATTGAATATGGGCTTTGCCCATCCAAGGACAAGGTCACTGTTGCTAAAAATAGATTGTTGAGTTCACCGATGGTCAGCATTCTCTTTTTTTAACCAACAATCTGCGCCAAAAGCCACTAGCCAGAAGCTCCAGACTAGTAAAATTTTTGTCTGGCTAGTAATATTTGCAAGCAGAGACTAGTCCGACTGGCTTAGTAGCCAAAAAAAGCTTTGGCGCAGACTGAACCAACTGGAGAATTATGATTGTTATCATAAACAAAAGCTTAAATTGATCAACATTGTGTATGTTACACATTTTAGTATTACATTTACAAATCTAGTAAATGTGTAATAAAATTGACAAATTCTATTTTTTTTCATTTATATCTATTTCTCAGCAAAAGGAAACTGGATCAGCTGGAGAAGGACATGAAGGAGTTAAAGGGGAGTTTGAAGGCTGTGAAAAGGAGAGTTAAGGAATTGGAGGAACATAGTGGTACACGGTCACCAGATCTGTCGCTGTCGGCTGCATCAGAGGAAACCAACAGTTTCGATGGTTTGATGAGGACAGTATCACATCTCTCTGGTACGAGCGATAAAGAAATAAACGCGGTAATAAGGGACCTAACCATGAAATTGTTTTCCAAGGAAGATCTCAGAAACTGTACAAGAACTGGGAAGAAAACGAACAAAACGGGGGATGCCCCTAAGCCAGCTTTAGACAAAATGAAACTGACTTTATTGGAGCGGGTAGTTCGCACGAAGAGTCCTTCAGTCACAAATGAACTCTTCAAGAAAAAGTTGGACAATATCTTAAAGATGGAGAGGAGGGCCTCCATGAAGCAGCAAGACTTAGTGTAGTTAACTACTTTTCCATGTGATTTACTTAGTTGTTTTCAATGTTCACCTTGTTATGCACCCCGAAATTTTTCGGGGCGCATATAGTCGTCATCCCGTCCGTACGTCTGTCTGTCCGTCTGTCTGTCCCCACCGGTATCTTTACTTCTGTGTGTCCGATTCTCACGATACTTGCTATGTGCATTGATATGGATGACACGAAGACACGTACTGAATATGGGCTTTTTCCGCCAAAGGTCAAGGTCACCATTCTAAAAATAGACATTTTGTTAACGTTTTTGCAAAATCTGCGTTAAAGTTTTTAAATATCTTATATCTCTGCAACTAATCGAGGGAATGACTTTAAACTTTACTTGCTGCTTTATTATCATCCATATTTTCATTCACCGCCCCGGCCGTGCTGTCCCCGGGCCCAAGGTCAAGGTCAAATGACTTTGATTTTTTTTTTTTTTTTTTTTTTTTTTTTTTTTGGCATTGCCCTCGCTTGGGGTGCATCCATCAGTTTTACTGATTTCTTGTTGGTTTTGACGTTTATATATTGCGACAGGCCATTACCAATCGAACGCACCATTTTATTCCATTAAATTGCAATAAATTTTGCAGATATGCCAATATTTGTTATTTGAAAAAGGGGAGATAATTTGGTAGAGAAAGTACCTATAACGGTAATGACAACACATGTATGCAATGTGCATACCAGTTGATGATGAATAATCATACTACACAATATTAGGACATACCGGCGCAAAATGTTAATCTTCTCTATTTATTTTAAACAAAATCAAATATATTTTGAACATGTGTCTGAGAACTGTTCTAGAACAAATCTTGAACATGTGTCCGAGAACTGTTCTAGAACAATTCCTGTTGTCAGTTCCAGAGCATTTCAAGAACAGTTCTATTACTATTTTCTAGGACATGTTTTGAACAGTTCTGGAACCGTTCTTGAACAGTTCAAGAAATGTTCTGCATCGTTAAATGAGACAAATTTATGGGACAAATGTTCGAGAACAGTTCTTGAACATGTGTCTCAGAACTGTTCTAGAACAATTCTTGAACATGTGTCTCAGAACTGTTCTAGAACAATTCCAGTTGTCAGTTCCAGAGCATTTCAAGAACAGTTCTATTACTATTTTCTAGGACATGTTCTTGAACAGTTCTGGAACCGTTCTTGAACAGTTCAAGAAATGTTCTGCATCGTTAAATGAGACGAATTTATGGGACAAATGTTCTATAACAGTTCTTGAACATGTGTCTGAGAACTGTTCTAGCACAGTTCTTGAACATGTGTCTCAGAACTGTTCTAGAACAATTCCTGTTGTCACTTTTTTCTAGGACATGTTCTGGAACCGTTCTTAACCTTTTGTTATAGAACTGTTCTCGAACTGTTCAAGAAATGTTCTGCATCGTTAAATGAGACAATTTTATGGGACAAATGTTCTAGAACAGTTCTTGAACATATCTGGAACATGTGTCTGAGAACTGTTCTAGAACAATTCCTGTTGTCAGTTCCAGAGCATTTCAAGAACAGTTCTATTACTATTTTCTAGGACATGTTCTTGAACAGTTCTGGAACCGTTCTTGAACAGTTCAAGAAATGTTCTGCATCGTTAAATGAGACGAATTTATGGGACAAATGTTCTATAACAGTTCTTGAACATGTGTCTGAGAACTGTTCTAGAACAATTCCTGTGATCAGTTCCAGAGCAGTTCTATTACTGTTCTTGAATAAATGTTCTACAAA
>JBEVXV010001230.1:0-6990 GCA_040505915.1 Sedimenticola sp.
GATGTGAAAGCGGCCACTAATGGTGAGATGAATATTGTCGTCCACTCCGGTGCCTCACTGTTCAAGCACCCCGAGATCCATCGGGCGGTCAAGACCGGCCAGGTGAGCATCGGTGAGATGTTTATGGGACTGCTGGGTAATTCGAATCCGGTTTTCAAAGTGGATAACATCCCCTTTCTTGCAAGTGACTTTGATAGTGCAAAAAATCTGTGGACCGCAAGTCGCCCCCATGTAGAGAAGGCTCTGGCCAAAGATGGTTTGAAGTTACTCTATGCTATTCCCTGGCCACCTCAGGGTTTCTACACCAAAAATGCAGTGTCATCCGTTGCCGATTTTGAAGGGGTAAAGATGCGCGCCTACAGCCCCACCACCTCTCGTCTGGCGGTTCTGTTAAAAGCAGCACCTACCACTGTCCAGACTCCTGAAATTCCCCAGGCGTTCAGCACCGGCATCATCGACGCTATGGTCACTTCACCTTCCACCGGCGTCAGCAGTCAGGCGTGGGACTTTGTCGGAAACTATACCGATACCCAGGCGTGGATTCCCAAGAACATGGTGATCGTCAACGCCCGCGCTTTCAAACGTCTCTCCAAGGATGAGCAGAAAGCAGTGATGGACGCGGCTGCCAAAGCTGAGACGCGTGGTTGGGAGATGGCGAAAAAAGAGACGGAAGTCAAAACCAACACTTTGAAAGAGAAGGGCATGAATGTTTCAGCCCCTACCGCCCAGCTCAAAAGTGAGCTGAAAGCGATTGGTAAAACCATGGGTGATGAGTGGGCCAAGGAAGCAGGGGCTACAGGCTCTGATATTCTTAAGGCGCTTTGATTCTCTATCCATAGACGGGTATGTTGGGTTGGCGGCACATAGGCAGGTTCCTAATGCCTATGTGTTGGCTAACCCGGTGGGTAACTATTCAGCTCACCCCTGAAATCCGCCATTTCTGCGTTAAAAAATGATCATTTAGCCATGTAAACTCACATTTTTCGTCTTGAACTGACGAATTTCAGGGGCAATCTGAACAGTTATCGGTGATTTATTTGCGGTGCTGAGTAGTTACCCCGGTGGTAATAGCAACTTGATATATTGATTGTGGTGCGCCCAGCACTCATTGTGCTTTTCTCTTGTTCTCTGCGTACTCTGCGCCTCCTTTGCGTTCCGCTTTTTATTTCCTGACGGACACTAATTACCTAAACACTATGAGAAAACTACTCGATACTCTCTATCTCTGGTCTGGTATAGCCGCCGGCATCTGCCTTACTTCCATGGCACTGCTGATTCTGACCCAGATCGTTGCCCGCTGGTTTGGGGTTGTTATCCCCTCCACCGAGGATTTCTCCGGATTTCTCCTTGCAGCTACCAGCTTTCTTGCTATGGCCTATACCCTGCGCAGCGGTGGGCATATTCGGGTTAACCTTTTCATTAGCCATATTACCGGCCCCCTTCGTAACTTTATTGAAGGCACCGTATTGACACTTGCGTTGCTGCTGATCTGTTACGCTGCCTGGTCGACCAGCCTTCTGGCTATTGAATCCTATCAGTTTGAAGAGGTGAGCCAGGGTTATATCCCCGTCCCCCTGTGGATACCTCAGGTACCCATGGCCCTGGGGCTGGTGATTCTTGCAATTGCCCTGATGGATGAAATGGTGACGCTGTTACGTGGTGGTACGCCACAGTATCTGCGCCACGATGAGTCCGCATCACTTTCTGAATAGCAGGGGAGTTAGCATGGATCCGATTATTATTACATTGATTCTCACCGTCGCCCTGTTTGGGCTTCTTGCCACCGGACTCTGGGTGGCGGCAACACTTTTTCTGGTGGCGTTTATTGGACTGTTGCTCAACGACACGTCCAATATCGGCATGATTATGGCTACCACTACATGGGGTGCCACCTCGTCCTGGACATTGGCAGCCTTGCCGCTGTTTATCTGGATGGGTGAAATCCTCTTCCGCACCCGCCTGTCTGAAGATCTTTTTAGCGGCCTTGCTCCTTGGCTTAATCACCTGCCTGGTCGATTGCTGCATGTCAATATTCTCGGCTGCGGTATCTTTGCCGCCGTCTCCGGTTCATCTGCCGCAACAGCCGCCACCATTGGTCGAATGACTGCGCCGGAATTGGAGAAACGCGGCTATGATGAGCGTATGTCTCTGGGCACTCTGGCCGGTTCCGGCACTCTGGGGCTGTTGATTCCCCCCTCCATCATATTGATCGTCTACGGCGTCTCAGCTGAGATCTCTATTGCCCGATTGTTTATTGCCGGGGCGCTGCCGGGGCTGATGCTGATTACCCTGTTCATGGGCTATACCATGATCTGGTCTCTCATCAATAGTGACCGTATGCCACCGGCCGATCCTCATACTCCTTTCGCCGAGAAGATGCGTGCCTCCATGCGCTTGTTTCCGGTCATCGGTCTGATCCTGTTTGTCCTCGGCTCAATCTACGGTGGTTTGGCTACTGCTACCGAGGCGGCGGTGTTCGGCGTATTCGGGGCGCTGGTGCTCTCCTGGCTTACCGGCACCCTCAGTCGCAAGACCTTTATGGCCAGCCTGATGGGAGCGACCCGCACCTCCTGTATGATCGCCTTTATTCTTGCCGGCGCTGCCTTTTTGACTATTGCTATGGGCTTTACGGGAATCCCCCGCGCACTGGCGGAAAGCATATCAGCCATGGGTCTTTCCCCTCTGGGGTTGATTGTCATGCTGACGTTCTTTTTTGTCCTGCTCGGCTGTTTCCTCGACGGCATTTCAGTGGTTGTTCTCACCACTTCGGTGGTGCTGCCGATGGTGGAGCAGGCGGGCATCGACCTGCTCTGGTTCGGTATCTACCTGGTACTGGTGGTGGAGATGTCACAGATTACACCGCCGGTTGGTTTTAATCTTTTCGTACTCCAGGGGTTGACTGGTAAGAATATCCTGAAAATCGCCGTCTACGCGCTACCGTTCTTCCTGCTGTTGGTGTTGGCGGTGGTGCTGGTGACCGTTTTCCCGGAGATTGCCACCTGGCTGCCTTCACAGATGACTAGAGGCTGAAAAGCGGTACGCACGACTGCATGGATGCAGGAGGTAGAGCGACGCAGGAAGCCAAAGCCGAGAGTACGCAGAGAAAAACAGATAGAATGTGGGGTGGGTACGTTGTTCAGTGCCCACCCTTCGGTTTTTTTGAAAGCAAGAGGTGGTTCTCTGTGAACTCTGTGCTCCTTTGTGTTCTCTGTGTTCCCGGTTTTTAAGAATAGCTATGATCAGTTTTTTATCAACATGACAGAGTAACTATTCAGTACCCCCCGCCAAGAAGGTCTTTTCACCAGGGGTCGGAGTCGATTGCACCATGATGGATGGTAATTTCCACCTATTTTTGATGCAATCGACTCCGACCCCGTACCCAGAAATAGTTACATGACAGATTTATCGAAACAGAGTAAGAGACCGCACACTTCAGGTTGGCAGTTCTGGATAGACCGGGGTGGCACCTTTACCGATGTGGTTGCGCGTAGACCCGATGGGGAGTTGGTTACCCATAAGCTGCTATCTGAGAATCCCCGGCAGTATCCTGATGCAGCGATTCAGGGGATACGTGATCTGTTGAGTGTGCAGGTCGGTGAGTCGCTCTCAGCAGCACAGATCGAAGTGGTGAAGATGGGCACCACGGTAGCCACCAATGCACTGCTGGAGCGCCAGGGTGAGCCAACGCTGTTGGTTACCACCAAAGGGTTTGGTGATGCCTTGCGTATTGGCTACCAGACCCGCCCCGATCTCTTTACCCTCGATATCGAACTGCCGGAGATGCTCTACTCAGAGGTACTGGAGATTGATGAGCGCATGGGTGCTCATGGTGATTTGGTTGTGCCGCTTAACGAAGAACAGGCAAGAAACGGATTGCAGCAAGCCTATAACAGCGACCTGCGCACTGTTGCCATTCTATTTATGCATGGCTATCGCTACCCAGACCATGAACTCAGGGTGGCGGAGATCGCCCGGGAGGTCGGTTTTACCCAGATCTCCGTCAGCTCCCGGGTGAGCCCGTTGATGAAACTGGTGAGCCGTGGCGATACCACCGTGGTGGATGCCTATCTCTCACCCATTCTGCGCCGCTACGTTGATCAGGTGGCGGGGGAGCTGAACGGTATGGAGCACTCCGGTGGCCGCCTGATGTTTATGCAGTCCAACGGCGGCCTTACCGATGCACACTCTTTTCAGGGTAAAGACGCCATCCTGTCCGGCCCCGCCGGAGGCGTGGTCGGCATGGTGAGCACTGCAGAAGCGGCGGGCTTTGACCGTCTGATCGGTTTTGATATGGGTGGCACCTCCACCGATGTAAGCCACTATGCCGGTGACTACGAACGTGCCTTTGAGACCGAAGTGGCGGGTGTGCGGCTGCGGGCGCCGATGATGCAGATTCATACGGTGGCCGCTGGCGGTGGATCCATCCTGCAGTTTGATGGATCCCGTTATCGGGTCGGCCCGGACTCTGCCGGTGCCAATCCGGGACCCGCCTGCTATCGCAATGGCGGCCCTCTTACCGTCACCGACTGTAATGTAATGCTGGGCAAGCTGCAGCCCAACCACTTTCCCCCTGTTTTTGGTCCCAATGCTGACCAGCCTCTGGATGTTGATGTGGTGCGGCAGCGGTTTGAGAAGCTGGCGGATGAGATTTTTCACGCCACCGGCACCCGACGTACAGCCGAGCAGGTGGCGGAGGGTTTTCTTGCCATTGCCGTTGAGAATATGGCCAATGCGATCAAGAAGATTTCGGTACAGCGTGGCTATGATGTCTCCGAATACACCCTCTGCTGTTTTGGCGGTGCGGGGGGGCAGCACGCCTGCCTGGTGGCTGATGCTCTTGGCATGAAGCGGGTCTACCTCCACCCCTATTCAGGGGTGCTCTCCGCCTTCGGTATGGGGTTGGCAGATCTGCGCCTGATACGTGAGAAGTCGGTGGAGGTGGAACTGGCCCCTGGGGTGATGCCTCAACTTAGTGATGAGATGGATCATTTGCAGCGTGACGGTGAAGAGGCGATGCGGGTTCAGGGGGCGCCGGTTCAACGTATCCGCTGTGAGCGTAAACTGCACCTGCGCTATCTTGGTTCGGATACAGCGCTGGTGGTCGCCGCTGGCGAGATGTCACAGATTGTAGCGGCCTTTGAACAGGCCCATCATCAGCGCTTTGGTTTTATCTCAGCGGAGAAGCCCCTGATCGTAGAAGCGCTGCTGGTAGAGGTGGTTGGCGTTGCCGACTCCCCCCCGCTGGAGGGCAGGATCTACCAGCCAAAAGAGGCCGAGTCCGCTGTCGCCATGCACCCGGCTGTGATGAACAGTGAGTGCCATGAGACACTCTTCTATTATCGTCACCAACTGCCTGTAATGCGTCCCCTCCAGGGGCCAGCGGTGATCGTTGAAACCACCGGCACTATCGTTGTTGAGCCGGGTTGGCAGGCGACACTGACGGAGCGTAACGATATTCTCCTTGAGCGTTACCTGTCGCTGCCAGAAAGAGTGGCGATCGGCACCCAGGTCGATCCGGTGATGCTGGAGATCATCAATAATCTGTTTATGTCCATCGCCGAGCAGATGGGAATGGTGCTGGAGAACACCGCCGCCTCGGTCAACATCAAGGAGCGCCTCGATTTCTCCTGCGCGGTGTTTGACCGGGCGGGGGATCTGATTGCCAATGCACCCCACATGCCGGTGCATCTCGGTTCCATGAGCGAGAGCATCAAGTCGGTGATTCGCGAGCACGGCGCTGATATGAGAAAAGGCGATGCCTACGCCCTCAACGCCCCTTATAACGGCGGCACTCATCTGCCGGATGTCACCATTATCAAGCCGGTATTTGATGAGATGGAGGAGCAGGTTATCTTCTACGTTGCCTCCCGCGGACACCATGCCGATATCGGCGGCATCACACCGGGTTCTATGCCCCCCAACTCCACTTCGGTAGCGGAGGAGGGAGTGCTTATCGACAATGTGAAGTTGGTGGAGCGGGGGCGGTTTCTGGAGCAGGAGATGCGTGATCTGCTTACCACAGGCGACTACCCCTCCCGTAACCCCGGTGCAAACATCGCCGATTTCCAGGCACAGCTGGCCGCCTGCGAGAAGGGGATGCAGGAGCTGCTGCGCATGGTCGATCACTTCAGTCTGGAGGTGGTACACGCCTATATGCGTCATGTTCAGGATAACGCCGAAGAGTCGGTGCGCCGGGTGCTTGATGTTCTTAGTGACGGCGAATTTTGCTACAAGATGGACGATGGCTACCAGGTCTGCGTAAAGATCACACTGAACAAAAGCGAGCGTTGCGCCGTTATTGATTTTTCCGGCACCAGTGATCAGCATCCCGGCAACTACAACGCCCCCTCATCTGTCTGCAAAGCGGCGGTGCTTTATGTTTTTCGCTGCCTGGTGGATGACATGATTCCACTAAACGAAGGCTGTCTCAAGCCGCTGAATATCATCATCCCGGAAGGTTCCATCATCAACCCCAGTTATCCTGCTGCGGTAGTGGCGGGTAATGTCGAGACCTCCCAGGTGATCGTCGATACGCTGCTGGGCGCTCTTGGTGTGGCGGCGGCATCCCAGGGCACCATGAATAACTTTACCTGGGGCAACGGTAAATACCAATATTATGAAACCATCTGTGGCGGTGCAGGCGCTACTGCCGGACGGGCCGGCGCCGATACGGTTCACAGCCACATGACCAACTCCCGGTTAACTGATCCGGAGGTGCTGGAGTGGCGTTTTCCGGTGCGGCTGGAGTCGTTTGCTATCCGCCATGGTTCAGGAGGGAAGGGTAGTCACAACGGTGGTGAGGGTTGCGAACGTCGCCTTCGCTTTCTTGAGCCGATGACGGCAAACATACTTGCCGGACGGCGTCAGGTACCCCCCTACGGAGTTGCCGGTGGTGAGCCGGGCAAGGTGGGGGTCAACTATGTTGAACACAGTGACGGCAGGACAACCCGGCTGGCCGCCCGGGGACAGGTGGAGATGGCATCCGGCGAT
>JBEVXV010001231.1:0-3289 GCA_040505915.1 Sedimenticola sp.
CGGACATTCGAGTCAAGTTCTACTGCAAACTTCCATCACAGTTTAAAGTCGATACCCCCGTCGGACCCTACAACCCAGACTGGGCCATCGTGACCGAAGATGAGAATAAGCTCTACCTGATTAGAGAAACCAAGAGTACCCGTAACCTAAGTGAACTTCGCGACAAAGAACGTGACAAGATCACCTGTGGAAAAAAACACTTTGAAGCGATTGGGGTAGATTATGAAGTGGTTACGACGTTGGAAGAGGCATTGACTGGGTAATATTCATTGATGCAATGTTATTGCAATGGCGTTGATATAAACGCAGAAAACAGTACAGCATAATTCGTATTTTTATTGCATATATTTAAAAGGACAAATAGTGATGATTGAGGGAGTGTCGATAGCTGGTATTGCGACTTATGGTGCGGTGCCTGAAAAATTAAGGGGGCTGTCTCAATTCAATTTTATATTCGGTTCGAACGGAACAGGCAAAACTACAATTAGCCGTGTAATTGCTAATGAGGATATGTTTTCTACATGCAGCGTAACCTGGAAGGGCGGGACTAAGTTGCAGCCCATGGTTTATAATCATGACTTTGTGGAGAAAAATTTCAATCAGTCAGGCGATCTGAAAGGTGTTTTTACTCTGGGTAAGAAACAGGTGGATACGCTCACCAATATAGCTACTGCGAAGGGTGAGATCGATACACTAACCTCTAAGATAGAAGGACTAAATCAGTCACTTGAAGGTGCAGATGGCATAGGTGGTAAAAGGGCCGAGTTAGCGGCTCTTGAGACAGGCCTAAAGGAAAAGTGCTGGAATCAAAAGCAAAAATATGACGACAAGCTCAAAGGGGGGTTTGAAGGGTGCCGAGGTAGTTCGGAGAAATTCAAGGATAAAGTCATTAAGGAGTTATCCTCAAATACAGCTACTCTCTTAACTTTGGAAGAGTTGGAGAAAAAAGCGGAGAGTATATTCGGCAAGACACCAGCAACTGAGCCAGTCATACCTGTTGTTGATACAGCAGAACTTCTTTTACACGAGTCGAACACGATTCTAAAAAAGAAGATTATGGGTAAGGATGATGTCGATATTGCTGCCATGATAAGAGAACTTGGAAACAGTGACTGGGTCCGTGAGGGGAGGCGGTTCTATGATGTAAATGAGAGTGTGTGTCCGTTTTGTCAACAAAGTACGGATGATGCGTTCGCACATAGTCTAAATGAGTATTTTGACGAAACATTTTTGACTGACAGCAAGATTATAGATGACCTTGTAATAGACTATGCCGCTGACGCTTCTCGCCTTCAACAGCAACTTACGTTAATTATTGAGTCACCATCCAGGTTTCTTAATATTGAAAATCTAATGATCGAGAAAGAGCTTATTGATTCTAAAATAACAATAAATATCCAACGTTTAGCCGAGAAGAAGAAAGAGGCGAGTCGGGTGATCGAGTTGGAATCTGTTAGCAACCTTACTAAAGAGATCAAATCACTGATTGAGTCAGCAAATACTCTTATTGTTGAACATAATGCGATGGTCAAAAATATTGTTAAAGAGCGTACTACACTGACTGCGCAGGTTTGGAAGTTTGTTCTTGAAGAACTTAAAGTGGATCTCACATCATACATCTCTTCTCGTGATGGGTTGAATAAAGCAATTGAGGGAATCACTGGCCAACTCGCAACGGCGGCGGAGGAGAAGCGTAAGATAGCACGTGAAATTCGGGGTCTTGAAAAACAGACAACGAGTATTCAGCCAACAATTGATGGCATCAATGCGCTGCTCACATCTTTTGGATTTCAAGGGTTCTCTATAGCAAAATCTGATAACGATTCTTCCTATAAGCTTGTGCGTTTGGATGGGACTGATGCAAAGGCAACCTTGAGTGAAGGTGAGAAGACATTCGTTACTTTCCTTTATTTTTACCACCTGTTGAAAGGAAGTGAGTCGGATAGTGGAATAACAAATGATCGTGTTGTGGTATTCGATGATCCTGTCTCTAGTCTAGATAGTGACATACTTTTCGTGGTTGGTAGCCTTATAAAGGGGCTTTTTGATGAGGTCCGGGATGGAGTGGGCCACATAAAACAAGTATTTGTTCTTACACATAATGTGTATTTTCATAAAGAAATATCCTTTAATCCAAAGCGTAGTGGCAATGCTATGAATGAGGAGACGTTTTGGGTTGTTAGAAAGCCAAGTCATGTCTCTAAGATTGAAAACCACTCCTCAAATCCAATAAAGACCTCCTATGAGTTGCTGTGGTCTGAGGTTAGAAACCCTGAACGCTCGAATCTAGCTATTCAAAATACCTTGCGCCGAATTCTTGAGAACTATTTTAAAATTTTAGGCGGTGTCGATCCTGATGTGATTACAGGTATGTTCGATGGAAAAGAGAAAATGATATGTAAATCACTGTTTTCATGGGTTAATGATGGTTCACACTTTGCGCATGATGATCTGTATGTGACTATTGATGACTCGACTGTAGAAAGCTATCTGAAGGTATTTCGAGCCGTTTTTGATAAAGCAGGCCATTTTGCCCATTATGAAATGATGATGGGAGATGCTCTCGTGGAATCCGTCAATGCAGCATAGCCATAACGCACAAGGTGATATCACTGTGAAATATATACGCGTGGCTGATATACACCTTGATAGAGCACTACATGGTCTAGAATGCGATGAAGGTGTTGCCTTCATGTTGATTGCAGGCATATGAACCAACTGTTTGATCGAGTTCCAGTCCGGTTGTTCTCTCCACTATCTGGAGGGAATAGGCGAATATATGCCACACTGATACTTGACCTGTACCCTTTGTTTTTCGATCAAATACACGCCGATGTATTTCCCTCAAAAGAGACAGTAAGACATGAGATTGAAGAGCGACTTGCTGCTATGTCGTTCTCATGGCAGGACGATGACGAACAGTCACTCCCTCACGAGAGGGATAACAACTACCCTGCAATAGCCTATCGTCGCCTTCTGGATGCGGGGTGGTTAGAGGAGGAGAGTGAGGGTTACCAGGTAAGAATATCGGTCCCCCCCTCTGTCGGAACATTGTGGACTTGTCTGGTTGAAATTACCCGCCCTGATCAGGTGTTCTATGGCGGTATTGTCTTGTCAATATATAACAATGTTCAGAAGGCGATAGAAGACCCTGAAGAGCAGGTCCTAGCCTTACGACAAGCTGCACAAGAGGCACGGCGTTTTTTGCAACATCTGAATACCATGATCTATGGGCTTAAGGGGCTGCTGGGGGATATCTCTGGTGTCAGTGACCACCGAACGATCCTGA
>JBEVXV010001232.1:0-7341 GCA_040505915.1 Sedimenticola sp.
GCCCACCATAGTTGGATGCAACCCGAGGTGTTGGTGGTAAAGTTGGAGTGTGCTGTTGGTTGTCACCTGAAGGCAAGTATGACTCACCATGGTCGCAGGCAACCCTGTTCTTATCCTCGTGTGAATGTTCTAGGAAAGGCACATATGGCGTATCATAATTAGTACCAGATTGACGTGCTGTTGAAACGTCTATGTATTGTTGTTGTTTTTGCTGCCGTCCCAGTGACTTTACAACTGGTGATTGGGGAATCACCGACACAGATGGTTCATATGCACCTGATTCAACATGCATTTGTCTGTGTTGAGTAGGTCTCTGAGTAATATGGGTTGTAAGGTAACTATCTGTTGGTGTCGAAGTTATCTCAGAGCTCAATATTCGTGGTAACCTGGTGTCTTTGATTGGAAATATGGATGACGGTTTTTGCCCACCGTACTTTTCCATGCCCTGTAGCGTGTTGTTTGTAGCGCTTATGTCGCGTGTAACCATACAACGGCCTGTGTCCGCTAGATCTAGTGAGTCTCGTGTCATAGAAAATATATCATCGACCCGTGTCCGTGTGTTTTGATGTAGGCGTGATTGCTCACCGGCTTCATGTACATCTCGGCCAGGATGTGTATTGTATGTCTGTGTGCCTAACGTGCACGTGGATTTGGGTGTATCGGCCCAACTACCTATGCGTCTGCTTGGTAAATCGGGGTAACTGTCATATAACCCGACTGTTTTGGCCAATTCAACCAATTCCTGGAATTCTGTCTCTTTGTTAGCCATTGTGTACATGTATATGGACCTAGTAGGTCACGGCACCAAATGTAACCGGAACGTGGTTAGTACTTAAATTGTATTCCGTGCGTTGTGTTGCCAAATAACCCTTGTCGCGTATACAGGTTACCCGGCGTGATTCGATCAGCCAGCATACACGACAACGGTACAGATATGTGTGTTTAACTTGACTGGGTAGGTCCGTTCAATCTAGATCCTAGATGTACGCTTATGTGCAGGGGCTATTTAGAAGGGCAGATTTAGGAAGTCGGAACAAATGCACAGTTTAAGGATGATTATTGGTGTTTCTAAGCCGTTACAATATAATGCAGGAAATGAATTAGATTGTGTAGATGTTTAGAACCTAAAACCAACCCCCACCCCTTATTGGCTAAGCGGCTACCCCGAGATTTAGGGTTGACCAAAGTGGCAGGCTTCAAACTTGGCGATAACTCACCTTTATGTTCGAAGCAAGCCGGTCAGTAAGAGTGAACGTAACTGCCCCGATCTCAGTCATGCGCTCGGCTTATATAGCCGGCTATGTCGTACGCACGTGCAAGGCATGGCATACTCTCGAACCGAAAATGGATATCCCGATCTGAGTTACACATTGCGAGAAATATTATCGCCTGAAATATATACGAGACGTGCTAATAAATAGTAATGTATTGGCACTATAACCCATGCCCACCGACAACTGCCCGGAAACCCACACACATGTACATGCACCATTATTAGAGGCTATGGACATGTGTGAGGGTCGTAATGGGGAGTGAGGCGTATGCAGGGGTACAACGTCACTACATTCCCCGTTACATTCCTCCCCCCTTAAAAAAATGTTTGTGAACACTTCAAGATAATGAGTACATATAATGGAATCAATCGAAATAACAATTCATTTCTGTTTCTTTGACGACCGACGGTAGTGGACGGACACCACAGTTGTTCCGTCTGGCTGTACCCGCACGTCGGCTTCTTCATCCCTGGCCAGTACGTTCTGTTGGTTCCAGGAGATTCCGGAGCCAGCCTCTTCCTTCTGCTGGTTGCGTGTGCACATGGCAGCTTGTCGAGCCATTTCGCGGCCTGTGTCGAGTCGTCGGGGTGGTAACCTGTCGCGCGGGTCGATGTACTTGTCGTTCCGCACCTTCTGCGACACGCTCGACACGCTGCGGCCTTTGTGACGATCCGCTATATGCCGACGAATGGCATGATTGTCGCGACCCAACTTACAGCACAAATTACACTTGCGCATCATCACATAGTCCACATGGAATTTGTCCCAGTGCTTCTGGAACGCGCGAAGTGTTGGAATTACGTCCTTCCGCGGACAGGCGGCCACGTGGCAAGACATTCCGCGGGGGTTCCATATGGGGCGTAAATGGCTAGTGAGGAAATGGCCCTCGCTTTGGCCGGGATGTAGCTCAAGTACGTCTTCCATGGTACAACCTGGAACCATATAGATTCGAAAGACAAGTACAAAGCATTTAATTCCACAATGATTCACCCACAACTCCATGCAGGCTGAACGGCGCATGTTCGTATACTAAAACACGCTATACCACTAGAATAACGCCTTACACAGCTACTTGTCTCGGCCCGTTCGGTGTGAGAATCCGGTATATCTCCTTGTTAGATGTAAGAAATACTAAATTATGCAACAATACATAAATAAAGCGAACTTAATCAAGGACATCGTAACAGCAATCTATTAGCAATGTACACCTAACTCCAAGAGCTGTCCAAAACATACTAGGCGTGTATAGTGTATCTAAGCATACATATAGTATTAACATAGCATACAAGTAACTGTGTGACAAAGCTGTCCAATTGCCCTGGCCTGATTGGAGTATGGCTCCAGGTTGCCATCCTGAATTGATAACCATGAAAATCATATACATGTATAATCCTCTCCAGCTGGAAATCAAGGAATATTGCAGTAACAAAATGACGGCAATACGACTCCTTTCTACAATAGACAACAATGTAACAGTCATTATGCATGCGATGTAATACAGTGCCCGAAACAATGGCTTTTAATTGAAAGCCAATCGGCATAAGCATTGTGGAAATCATTCATATACAAAGACCCCAGTGTTTTTGCAACACCTTTAGGACCATGAAAAAAAAACTATACGTGGGTAGATGTCAAAATAATTGTTTCAGCACACCAATTACACACATCAACAGCTACTGTTTTATACCAACTCGCAGTGTTTCATGTACTATGTCATGCATTTGACAAGTGGATCAAGAGATACTAGAAAATGTTTGGATATGCAACTATTATAGTACCCGAAACACTGTTGACAGAAAACACAACACTAAATTAATAATACAACTAATAACGTGATGGCAAAAGATGATGATGATGATGATGAGGAGGGTTGCAACCCAGAAAACATATCTCAATGGTTATAAAATCGGCCACTTTATGTATTGGCAGAACTCAATGTAATATGTTTTCACGACAATTATGATGCATATCAAGGCGTAAAAGTTGAAAGCAAATGCTTACATTTGCCATAAAGATGGATTATAAATAAACCAATCATCCCGCTAACAGTTACGTTATCGAGGTAATCGGTTATCGGTTAATCCTGACTTAAATGAAAATGTATTTACAGTGTAGGCGAATATGGGCATGGTCGTCTGATTGGTCTACCAAATCGTGACCTTTGTGTAATGTCTGCCTCGTTACTGTGTGACTCTACCATGTCTGGTGTCACATTGAGATCGGTGTCACTCTCACTTATTGAGACATCTGCTGAGGTCTCAAGAGAGTCGGCGTTCACCTCCGCCTCTCCCGGTGTGTTTGCCTGCCACAGAGCAGGGGTGTGTTCTGACTCATATGGTTTGAGATGGTCTACATGCACCACGAGGGGTTTGTTTTGCGGACCCCGAACTATCTCATATGATAGGTCTGTCAACTTTGTGAGTATTTTGTAGGGTCCTGTCCATCCTAACCCTAGACTTAAATTTGCCTTTGGGGGGTACCATCTCCAAACAAAACATCCTGATTCAAATGTGCGTGGTTTTAACCCCCGGTCATAGTACTTTTTCTGATGTTTTGCTGAGCGATCTAGGTTTTCTGCTACGAACTTGAAACTTTTGTGCATCCTGTGTTCCAGCCAATTTACGTATTGGACTGGACAACTAAATTCCCCCGTCCCTCCGGAATTAGGGTTACCGACCATCAAGTCAATTGGTAGCGCGACTTCCCGCCCAAGCATGAGTGAGTTTGGTGTACACCCAGTGCTGTCATGAATAGTAGATCGGTAAGCCATGAGAACAAAAGGTATCTGTTCATCCCAGTTGGAACGGTTTTCATTGACGTACGCTTTAAGCATAGTTTTGAGTGTTTTATTAAACCGTTCCACCAGGCCATCTGACTGAGGCCGATACGGGGTTGTATGGGTTTTGTCTATGCCAAGTAGTTTGCACATGTGTCCAAAGAGATGCGATTGGAATTCCCTTCCCTGGTCAGTGTGAATTTGTGTTGGCGCTCCCATTCTACAGACTATCTCTGTTACAATCTTGTCTGCTACTGTCAACGCGGTATGGTCAGGGACAGCGAATGCTTCTTTCCATTTTGAAAAATAATCACCTGCTACGATTATATACTCATTGCCATTCTCTGTCATGGGAAGTGGACCAACGATGTCTATGGCCAATACATCTAATGGTGACCCTACTTTGAATTGGGACAGTGGTGCTTTACCTAACCCGGGACCCGGTTTAGACTGGGCACATTGTGAACATTCCTTGCACCACCTTCGAATGTCACTGGACATGCCGGCCCAGAAAAATCGGCGTTTAATTGAGGAAATGGTTTTGTCTCTTCCCAGGTGACCTGCCACCCTACTGCAGTGTAACCGCTCAAAAATCACTGTTTTCAACTTTGATGGAGCAACCAAGACATGTCGTGTGTCATTGTTAGGATGTGAGACTGACCTAAAGTACAGAACATCGTCTTCAGTGACGTGCAAGGATTCCCACAGAGACCACAAAGCCCTAACTGGCGTTGGATGCTTTCTTAATTCCGAGTTAGGTGGTTTGGACTCAAACGAGCGTTTAAACTGTACAATGGTACTAAGTGTCTCATCCTCAGCTTGCCATTGTTTTATCTGTGTAGTCGACCAACAGTCTAACCAGTTAGGTAATATTTCAGGAATCTCAGACAAGTCCCTATGCGCCTTTTCAGCACCATGTCCGACTGTCTGCGATTGCTGAGCGCCGCCGGTAACGGTTCCCGCATCTGGCTCTTCATCAACGGGTCGTATGCTACCTATTGGCCTGTGTCGGTTTGGTTGTACGGTACGACTGCGTGTTTTCTCACAATCTGGGCAATTTGTCCTTTTGCAAAGCCTAGGTGGTTTACGAGACATGAAATCAGCATTAGAATGTAGACTGCCTTTTCGATATTGAATTTCGAAATCATACGTCTCCAACACTGAGATCCATCTTGCCAACATGCCTTCTGGCTCTTTGAAGTTCTTTAGCCATACCAATGAAGCGTGATCTGTGCGTACCAGAAATTCGCGACCCCACAGGAAGTGTCTATACTTCTTCACGAAGGTAACTACCGCTAGCAATTCTCGAAACGTCACACAATATCGTGTTTGTGCTTTATTCAGGGTTACGCTACTGTAGGAAATGACTTTTTCCTCACCGTTTTGTACTTGCGACAGAACGCAACCGATTCCACTCAAACTTGCGTCGGTATCCAAGATGAACGTGTCCGTTTCGTTTGGATATGCCAGCACTGGATTGGACGTTAATTTCAGTTTCAGGGTTTCGAATGACAATTGACATTGGTCGGACCAGGTAAACCTTGCACTCTTCTTCAGAAGGTCATTGAGAGGGCTACAGAGAGTGGAACAAGCTGGAATGAACCGACGATAATACCCTATTATACCCAGAAAGCTTCTAACTTCGGATACGTTTTTCGGGATTGGCCAAGACAGAATCGTGTCAACTTTGTCAGGATCACACTTTATCCCCTCCTCAGAAACAACATGTCCTAGGAATGAGAGCTCAGTTTGGAACAAATTGCATTTGGATGGCTTTAGCTTCAAATTGGCAGTTCGGAGACGATCAAATACTAACTGAAGATTTTGAAGGGCCTCTGCAAAAGTTGAGCCAAAGACTATCACATCGTCTAGGTAGCATAAACAGTGTTTCCAGTGCAAACCCCTCAAAACCAAATCCATAAGCCGTTCAAATGTCGCAGGGGCGTTACACAAACCGAATGGAAGGACTTTGAATTGGAACAGACCTGTGTGTGTTACGAAACCAGTTTTGGGTTTGGCTGCGTCCTCCATTTCACTCTGCCAATAGCCAGAAGCAAGATCCAATGTGCTAAACCACTTAGAACCCCCCAAAGATTCCAAGCTGGTATCGATACGGGGCAACGGGTATGCATCCTTACGTGTAACCTGATTTAACTTCCGGTAATCTATGCAGAACCGTACAGACCCGTCTTTTTTAGTTACGAGTACTATAGGTGCCGCCCAGGGTCCAGTACCGGGTTCTATGATATCCTTTTCAAGCATCGCTTGTAGTTCCTTCTCAACCACTTTCTTCTGCATTTGTGGTAATCTACGTGGTCCCATTTTTATTGGATTTGCTTCCCCAGTATCGATGTTATGTTTTACCAGATCAGTTCTACCTAGTTTCCCATCTGACCCTAGGAATATATCTTGATATGACACGATTCATTGTCTAAGTTGTTCCCATTGTGAGGTAGCGAGTTCCGTAGATGCTTTGTTCAAGAGTGTGCTGAGATGCTCTGGGAAAATACATGTAGGCGTCATATTTGCTTCTGTGCCTCCATGTATAGGTTCTACATTTCTAATGGATTCTGCTGCAGTATCTGTGTCTACTGCGCCACACTGTGATTGCCGAGGTGCATTACTGAAACCGATGCTGCTTTGTGCTTGCTCCACTGTTCCAATAAGTGCACATTTCTTTACTTTCACAGGTTTGTCAGACAGGTTTATAACAGAAACAGACATTTCCGACGAAAGTGGATCCACAAGGGATCTCGCCAGCAGTAAACTTTTTGCGGCTAAGTATTTTGCAGGCTCGAAAATCCCTTCATTTGTGGAACCTATGTCACCCTTAATTGATGCCTTTACCACTATCTCACTTTGGGGAGGGACAGTTATGTTTCTGGTGGCCTTAACGCGGGCACAGTGCGTTTGTCTCTCTCTGATTAATGGAAAAGTTTCGTCACCAATTTTCATGGTTGCTCTGGCTATATTCAACGATACATCATTGCTATGTAGGAAGTCCATTCCTAGAATGCCATCAATCTCGCTTATATCAGCCACTACCATGTCTTGTTCAAAATACCGGTTCCCAATTTTGAATCCAATTCCTATTTCTCCCATTACTGACATAGGATTGCCATCAGCTGTGGTAAGTGTTTGTCCAACACTTTTCCTGAAATCCCCATTCAAACCGAGTTTGTCGCTCATACGACTTGATAGCACGGTCGCGCAAGCCCCAGTATCGATCAAAAATTTGCAAGAAGTGTTCGCTATGATAGCCAGAACAAACATGCACGTTTGCGTGATTAT
>JBEVXV010001233.1:0-5923 GCA_040505915.1 Sedimenticola sp.
GGATCTATGTCTGAGCAATAACTAGGCCCCGCCTCTAGGTAATCATCCAGCCCCTAATGACTACTTGGCTGTCACTCACTCAGATGCTACATCCTTCCCCAATTTGATTAAAAAAAATTCATGGGAAGTTGAAAACATGCCTGAAAACATATATCATGTACATGTACTAGTTTCACATGTCAAATACCAATGTACCCTTATCTTGAAACTAATCAAAGTTAATGTTCCTTCACTTCAAGGTTCAAGTCACTTCCGACAGTTCCAACACTTTCGAGACCACAAACAATCCCACATGGCACCGTCAAATTACTCATTATAATATGGTCGGACATGAGAAACATTCCTATACAGAATCATGCCACTATTTCCATTTTGTAATTTCAGAGATGTGCCTTTTTGTCTCACAATTTTGAAAATGTCAGATTGCCAATTCTGACTCATTTTGTGTTTGTTGATGAGTTTTCTTACCAAAACTGATTGCCCCACACAGAAATTTGGATAATTCTGTGATTTCGTTCTGTCGGCCTGTGTTTTAATAATTTGCTTCCTTCTTTGATCATCAGCCCTCAATTTCCTTGCAGCTACTTTTGATTCAATTTGTGGGAGTTTTGTTTTCATTTCTCTGTGAAACATTAGTTTACCAGGCGCTACCCCAGTTGTGCAATGTTCAGTTGAACGGAAATGCAAGAGAAATGTCTCTAATTCCTCTCGCCAGTTTTTGTTTTGTGTTATTGCTGTCTGCACACATTTCTTAATTGACTTGTTGAAATTTTCAACCAATCCGTTCGTGCGTGGAAAATATGGCGTGGCACGCGATTGCGTAATGCCATGCTGTTTCAGGTATGTCTGAAACTCTTCACTCACAAAGTTTTGCGCATTGTCATTTTTGATGGATACTGGGTACCCGAAAACTGTGAACCATTTGTTTACTTGATTTATAATTGACTTGCTGGTAATTGACTTCAGAACAGCCACCATTGGAAATCTGGTATAATAGTCTATAACCACTAATACGTACTCATTCCCAAATGGCCCTGTAATATCCATTGCCAATTGTCGCCACGGACCTGTCGGTAAGTCAGTCATAATTACCGGAGGTTGTCTTGGTGGTGTAGACGCCATTTGACATGCGTGGCAGGATTGGATCATGTCTTCCACCTGTTTGTCTATGCCTGGGAACCAAACTTTTTGTCGTAAGAGACGTTTTGTCTTGAGCACACCCATGTGTGATTCATGGCCTAGCTCCAATATTTGTTTCTGCAGGGAACTGGGTATTACCAATTTACTCCCTTTCATGATAACAGAATCCTTCACTGTTAGGTCACACCTGACCTGAAAGTAAGGTCGTATTATGTCAGATTTTTCCCATCTGTCTGTCTCAATACATGTCCGCACTTTGGTCAATGTCTGGTCCCTTTCTGAAGCTTGTTTGACCTCATCTAGGGTTAGCGCCACAGGTAAACTACATATGGTAACATAGTTCACATAATTCTCTGTCATGTCACTGGTGATATTGTCTGTGTCATGTAGTGGGGTTCTACTGAGAATGTCAGCTGCATTCAGTCGCCCAGGTAGATATGTGACAGTGAATGTGTATGGCTGTAGTTTCAACACCCAATTTTGTATTCTTGGTGGTGCTTGGTGTGCGCTTGTAAATATTTTCTCAAGTGCTTTATGGTCTGACAAAACTTCAAACTTCATGCCATATAGGTATAAGTTGAATCTCTGAATGCCGAATAAAACGGCTAGCGCTTCTCGTTCGGTCTGAGAATAGCGCCGTTCAACGGGAGTGAGTGTCCTGCTTGCGTACGCTACCGGTCTCATGTCACCATTTGGTTGTCGTTGGTTTAATATGGCACCTACTCCGACCGGTGACCCGTCAACAATTAACTGTGTTTCCGCATTTGGGTCATAGTATGCAATCACTTCCGCACTTGTCAGACATTGTTTCAATTTCATGAATGCGTCATTTTGTTCCGTCCCCCATTCCCACGTCACGTCTTTTCTCGTTAATTTTCGTAATGGCTCTGCAATTGTCGCATAGTTTGGGACAAATTTGGAACAGAATGTCACCAAACCTAGGAAACTTTTGACCTCATTTGTGTTCTTTGGAGGCTCTGCATCCCGTACTGCCTTGACCTTGTTTTCATCAATTTTGATGCCTTGTTTTGACAGTGTATGTCCCATGAACTGTAGTTCTGATTTATGAAACTCACATTTGTCTTTGTTCAATGTCAAGTTTTTCTCGCGCAGTCTAGTCAGAACCATTTGCAGTATTTTGTTGTGGTTTTCCTGATTGTCCGCGTATATGATTATGTCATCTGCAATGCTTTTGCATCCCGGGATATCTTGCAGAAGTTGCTGCATGATGCGTTGAAATATTTCCGGTGCACTGCATATTCCATATATTAATCGTTTGTACCTGTAGAGGCCCTTGTCACAAACGAACGTTGTTATGTAACGCGAACTTTCCTCCAGTTCAATCTGGTGGAACGCTTGGTTCATGTCGAGACGCGAAAATACGGTCGAGCCGTTCATTTGCTCTAACGTCTCGTCAATGTTAGGCATGGGGAATCTCTCCCGCAGGACTGCGTTGTTTGCCTGTCTCATGTCTATTGCCAATCGAATGTCATTGTTTTTCTTTGGGACAGGTACCAAATTTGACACCCATGGTGTTGGTCCGGTAACTGGTTCTATAAAGTCGCATTTTACCAGCTCGTCAATTTTGTCGCTAATTTGTTTGCGCATTTTGAAAGGAGTCTGCCTTAATGCTTGTGCAACTGGTTGCACAGACTGGTCAACATGTAATTCAAGCTGAAAATCTTTCAGTTTTCCTGTACCAGTAAACCTGTCCTCAAATGACCTCACTATTGTGTCAGTGGTCTCATTCTGGCTGCTTGTTCTGGGGGATACTGAATTGATCATGCCAATGTGCAGCAGACCAAGATCAGTAGCTGATTTATGACCAATTAATGGTCTCCCAGTGCCTGAGATAACCTGGAATTCTACATCATGAACAATTTGGCCAACTTGAACTCTTATGTTTGTTTTACCCTGCAATTCTAAGGGCACTTTGCTTCCATACGGGTAGATTTTTGCATTTGATTGTGACAGAATGTGTTCTGGGGTCTTTATTTGCTCAAATGTGTTCCGGTCAATTGCATTTACGGAAGCTCCACTATCAATAAGAATGGCAATTTGTTTACCTTCTAGATTCAAAGAAATAGTGGCATCATTCTTACCTGACAATGTGAATACTTCATCCGCAACTTCATTTTGATCCGAATCAATAACATGCACTTTTTTCCGTATTGATGTACACATTTTAGCCATGTGGTCTTTCCCACCACAGTCATAACACGTAATTCCTCTTGTTTTTACACAATCCCTCCCGTAATGTCCGGAGTCACCACACCGATAACAAATCGCCGTCTTCTGTTTGTATCCCGTTGATTGTTCATAAGCCCGTCTTGGTTCTTCAAACGCCCGTCCTGGTTGTTCACGCGCCCATCCCGGTTTTGGTCCTCGCCCGTTATTGTGTTGTTGGTTTCCCGTGGCCACCGATTGGTTTTGTTTTGTTGGTTTTCGGAGCCGATACAGTTCATCATTTTGTTGAGATGATGTTGGTTCTGTCATATGTCTCGAGTGTGTCTCAGACAAATCGAATGTCCTCGCAATCGACTGAACTTTGTCAAGTGTAAGTTCTGTTTGTTCCAGCAATTTTCGGCGTAGGTGTGCGGATCTGCATGTGTTGACGACCTGATCCCGCACCATGTCTTTCTTGTCGTGGAATTCACAGGAAATTGCCAGCTTTGACAATCTCACGATGTAGTTGTCGATTGTTTCCCCGTTCTGTTGTTTTTCCTGGTGAAACACATGTCTTTCATAGGAAATGTTCTTCTTTGGCGCGAAGTATGCTGACAATTTTGCCACTGCGTCATTAAAAGTTGTGCCCTGGTCGTCAAATGTTTCGAACACATCTTGTATTTCTTGCCCAGATACGTGGAGTAGTAGAGCTCGTTTCTGCTCGTCTTTTGTTACACCTGCCGCTTTGATGTAGTAATCAAATTTCTTCAGGTATTGTTCCCAAGACTTTGACAAGTTGGTTTGTTCCCCTGTAACTTGGAATTGTCCCGGAGTTGAAATGTCTAATTTCGCTGTAACCGACATTTTGGTTCCGCTGTTTTACACGAAAATAATCCTTTGTTTTTATTTTCGATGCATGTAAATCCGTTTTATTTCCAACACATGAAAATAAATCCCGTCTCGTCGCCAATGTAATGTCTGTTGGTTGGGACAAATGGAGGGAGAACACGGTTTGGTTTAAACTGGATATTTATCCGCTGACTGTGATTATACAAGTGTTGTGGAGTAAGGATCTATGTCTGAGCAATAACTAGGCCCCGCCTCTAGGTAATCATCCAGCCCCTAATGACTACTTGGCTGTCACTCACTCAGATGCTACAAATAGGATGCATGGTCATTATATAATTATAACAAAGGCAAAACAAATGGGGAATTTTTAGTCTAAAAATTCAATAATCATCACAGTAGTAAATAAATTGTAAATGTCTAAATTACCAAAAAAAATCCACACAGGCTGGAATTAGACCAAAAATAATGGATGACTACATAGTGTGAATGTGAAGGAGTTTATTTATTATTTATCATCGAATATGTGACTTTAAAATTATATTCCGGAGGAAAGTGTGATAATTCTTTCATGGATGTGTTTGGATTATAATGGACACACCTCGGTATGTTCAACTATCGTATAATTATTAGTAGAATGAGTCTGTATGGCATTTTGTAATATATCAAGGCAAGTGAAATATATCGATGGAGGCAGCCATTGCTGGTTAGTTATATAACAATACAATACAGTGTACTATAGCGTAGACTACCTGCCGTGAATATATTGTCACATTGTGTTACTGCAGTACAAATTGTAAAGGCCATTGTTATACCCATTGTTATCCCCGATGACCAGACCACCATTTGACAAAAGAAAAACTATGGAACATTATTCATGTCATTAACTCGTATGCGGAAAATATCCAGACAAGAGTGCCGTCAAAATTAAAAATCTACGGAAGGCTATTGAGGCCATAAATCTACAAAATGCAAGAAGGGAACCAAGTGTTAAATACAGTTGACAGTGAGAAAGCAGATAGAGAGAAACGTAAAAGAAGTGAAGTATCGAGCACCAGTGAGTTAGAAACTAGTACTATAGATCCAAGCGAAAGCCAGAAGAGTGGAAAATCGAAAAAAAAGGCAAAAAAAATGTCGAAAACGAATGAACCGACAATTGACGAATATTTCAGTAGTACGAAGGAAGATACACACATGAAAGGTGAAATGAAAGAAATCAGACTACAACTGAAAGATGTAAATGCAAAACTGACAACCATGATAAACAAAGTAGAAAAGTCAGATAAAAAACTGGAAAATACGGTTAAAAAAGATGACGGATCACTACGAAGTTTGTTAAAAGAAATGATGGCTGAAATGAAGGAAGAGCTGCTGAACTCAGTTGTGAACAGATTAGAAATATTAGAGGGCAGACTATTTGACAAAGATGCTAAAAATGACGAACTAAAACTCGAAGTAGCTCGCTTAGAGAAAGAAGTCGTGGAGCAGAAACGCGAAAACGAGGCACTGAGAAATAACATAAACTCCAGCAATGACAAAATGACAAAGGTGTGCAACGACATGGAACAATATAGTCGATCTAACAATATTCGCATACACGGAATCGCAAGCGCTAAAGATGTTGAAACAGCTGACCAGACTACCGAAAAAGTAATAAAAACATTAAATGAAAAGATGAAGCTAAACCTGCGTAAGGAAGACATTGACATTGCCCATCGCATGAAAAAGGTAGTCGCCGGCAGCCAAGAAACGATTGTTAAGCTACAGTCAC
>JBEVXV010001234.1:0-19825 GCA_040505915.1 Sedimenticola sp.
CTGCAACAAGGCCTGTACCTGTTAAACACTGCGCATATGAAGGGTCAGTTAATCTGAGTACAGGTGGGTCTGTTTTCTTTAGCGGTGAGGCATTTGAGGCGAATAGTTACCCTTATTCAATGAAAATGAGCGGAAAAAAGGGCCGAAATGGGCTTTCCGCAGTAGGTCTCCTATTCTCGGACAGGCTCCACGGTTCCGCAGTTGACTAAGCTCGGGGTTGAATGCAGCAAAAGTCACAGACCTTCTCGCCAGATATATTGTTCCACCACACTCTCTATACTCGTGTGGTGTAATGGAAAAACATAGCATAAGGTATAACTTATGAATTTCATCATTCAATTTATGTATCACTTATAGCTTATTCCTACTATCCTAATCAGAATTACCCAATAGACCCACACCAAAGGGGAGTCGTAATGGACCTCAACATCGACCAATACAAGATCACCAAAGAGCCTTATTACGAAGCACAGAGTGACGAGGTGAACCTCTACGAGGCGGCCTATGCCGAGCGACTACCGGTGATGATCAAAGGCCCGACCGGATGTGGTAAATCACGCTTTGTCGAACATATGGCGTGGAAAATAGGTCGACCACTGATCACAGTAGCCTGTAATGAAGATATGACGGCATCAGATCTGGTGGGGCGTTACCTACTCGACTCTGACGGTACCCGCTGGGTTGATGGTCCACTCACCACTGCTGCACGTATCGGCGCCATCTGCTACCTGGATGAGATTGTAGAGGCGCGTCAGGACACCACCGTTGTGATCCATCCTCTCACCGACCACCGCCGCCAGTTGCCACTCGACAAGAGGGGTGAGTTGATCGACGCCCACCCCGACTTCCAGCTGGTGATCTCCTATAACCCCGGTTATCAGAGCTTAATGAAGGATCTAAAGCAGTCTACTAAACAGCGCTTTGCCGGTATGGACTTCGACTACGCCTCCGCCGCCAAGGAGGCTGAGATCGTCTCCAAGGAGACAGGCATTGATAACAGCGCTGCGTTGAAACTGGTAAAAATCGGTGAGAGTGCCCGCAACCTCAAGGGTCACGGCCTCGACGAAGGTATATCAACTCGCCTGCTGGTCTATGCAGCACAGCTGATCAACCGAGGTGTCGCCCCCCGTGCCGCCTGCCGCATGGCGATGGTACGCCCCATCACCGATGATATAGATATCAGGATCACACTTGATCACGCCATCGATGCTGTTTTTGAGTCCTAGCATCAAGATGAGTGGCGAAATCATATGAGCCTGAACGAAAACGAGCTTCAAGCCTATCGCAAGCAGCTAAGCTGTAACTTCCAGCAGTTGGAAAACGTGTTCCCCGACTGCATGGAAGGGGCGGCGCTGACGTTATCACCCGCAGGCATCAAAGATTACCTCGACGGTGCCTCACTCGTCTGTATGATCGGTCGCGGTTTTGAACCGGTACTGACTTACCTGGAAGAGATGCCCCAGGTAGCCGAAATACTGGGTGAGCAGGCACTCGCCTACGTATCCCAAAGTGTCTGGAAGATATCCCGCAGCCCCAACGGCAGATCCATTCCCGACTTTATGCAGGCGTTGCCCGAGGTGGCCCGCAGACTCCGCAGTTGGGAACAGTTTGAACACTTTGTCGGGCTCATTCTGGAGATGATGGAGCGCACCAGCACCTCGATCCACGGCAATCAGAGCGCCACCTTTCCCAGCCCCGCTATGCCCGAAGTGTTGAAACAGACACCCTACCTGCTACACCAGCTCTCCCTGGAGGGCATTCGCAACTGGATTGATTACGGCGTACGGCACTACAACGATCACCCTGAGCGACAGATCGACTACTTCTGCCTGCAATCGGCTGACAGTAGGGCAATCCTGCAGCGCGAGCGCCACGGCACCCTCTATGCTGATAGTGAGCGCAAACTGAGTCTCTACCTGAAGTCTCTGTGGGAGATGAAAGAGCACCTTGTACCTTACTCCGAAGGTTGGGACGAGTTGCGCAAGCCTATGCCCTACTACGACCCACTGGGAATGAGAATTCCTGATGCGCTTGATGATAAACAGGGCGTCTCCGGGCTCAACCGCTACCGTGCTGTACTCGCCCATATGGCGGCCCACAAGCGCTGGAGCGAGCAGGTTTTTGCAGACAACCTGAGTCCTTTCCAGCGGGTAGCGGCAGAGCTGTTCGAGGACAGCAGGGTGGAGTCTCTCACCCTGGGGG
This sequence comes from Sedimenticola sp., assembly GCA_040505915.1. Taxonomy (GTDB): domain Bacteria; phylum Pseudomonadota; class Gammaproteobacteria; order Chromatiales; family Chromatiaceae; genus Vondammii. Next base: position 2,203 of record JBEVXV010001234.1, read on the forward strand.
AGTACCCCGGCATGCGGAGCATCTGGCTGGCACTGCACCCTAAGCCGATTGAGGACGACTGCAATCCTGAGAAAGAGTCCTGCATCCGTCACCGTCTGGCAATGATCTCCTACGCCATTCTTAACCCCGATCACGGCTACCAGAATCCAGACATCATCGAATTTGCCCAACGCTTTGAAGTGATGATGTCGGCTAAAGAGACCCGTACCAAAGATGCCGTCAACCTAGCGCTCTCTTTCATCGCCCGCACCCGCCGTCAGCAGGATATGTCTGCTAATGTCTACTTTACCGACACTCAGGTAGATTACCGCGACGATAACCGTCATATGTGGAAATTTATCGAAGAGAGCGATGAGGAGGAGATGTTCGACGCCGAGCAGAAGGCTAAAGAGAACCCTGAAGAGATCGATGGTCTGCCGCCGCGTCACTACCCGGAGTGGGACTACAACAGCAAAACCTACCGCCCCGACTGGGTCAGCCTCTACGAGCGCCTACACCCCGCAGGTGATGCCGGTAAGATAGATGCACTGCTCTCCAAACACGAGGCTCTGGCGAAACGCCTGAAGCAGATGCTCGACCTGTTAAAACCTCAACACTATGTGCGTATTCGCTACCAGGAAGAGGGCAGCGAACTCGACCTTGATGTAGCAATCCGTTCACTGATTGACTACCGTGCGGGTCACAACCCTGACCCGCGCATCAACATGAGCCATCGCCACGATGGTCGTGATATAGCTGTGATGTTACTACTGGATCTCTCCGAATCACTCAATGAGATACCCGAGGGAGCCAGTCAGTCTATCCTCGAACTGAGTCAGGAGGCGGTAGCGCTGCTGAGCTGGTCGATCGGAAAACTGGGAGATGAGTTTGCCATCGCAGGCTTCTCTTCCAACACCCGTCATGAGGTGCGTTACCAGCATATCAAGGGTTTTGAAGAGCCGTGGGACGATACGGTGAAAGGACGGCTGGCCGCTGTAGAAGCGGGATGGTCGACCCGAATGGGAGCCGCCATGCGCCATGCTGCCCACTACCTGGCAGCGCGTAAAGCCGACAAGAAACTGATGCTAGTGCTTACCGATGGTGAACCGGCGGATATCGATGTTAGTGACCCAAAACACCTGATCCAGGATAGCCACCGTGCAGTTCAGGAGTTGGATCAACAAGGCATCTACACCTACTGCATCAACCTCGACTCCAAAGCGGATGAGTATGTAAAGGATATCTTCGGCAATCAGTACACCGTTATCGACAAGGTAGAGCGGTTACCGGAGCAGCTGCCCAAACTGTTTATGGCACTAACCAAGTAATATTATATTGACTACGCAATGCTATCGAGAACCCCCCCCATCCCGCGGCAAATAGCCGCCACCTCGGATACTTCAGTGATAAACGGCGGCATGGTATAGAGCAACTTGCCGAATGGTCGCAGCCAAACACCCTGCTCCAGCAGAATCTCCTGAGTGACGGCGATATCGAGTGGCTCTTTCATCTCCACCACACCAATAGCACCCAATACCCTGACATCGGCCACCGCCGGGTGGTCGGCATATCCCCCAAGCCCTTCATGCAACTGCCGCCCTATCTCTGTGACTCGCTGCTGCCAATCACCTGACAACAGCAACTCGATGCTTGCATTGGCGACGCTACAGGCGAGTGGGTTGGCCATAAAAGTGGGACCGTGCATCAACGCCCCCGGCGGGTTGCTTGAGATCGCCTCACTCACCTGACGAGTAGCAAGTGTTGCAGCGAGGGTCATATAGCCCCCTGTCAATGATTTACCGAGACACATAATGTCGGGGGTGATGCCCGCATGTTCGACAGCGAAGAGGCGACCGGTACGACCAAAGCCTGTTGCTATCTCATCGGCAATCATCAGCACCCCATACTCATCACAAAGAACCCTTGCCTGGCGTAGATACTCGGGGCAGTAGAAGCGCATCCCACCCGCCCCCTGAACAATGGGTTCGAGAATGAGGGCCGCGATCTCCTGGTGGTGATGCGCCAGGGTCTGACGCAGAGGCTCAATTTGTGATGGCTCCCACTCACTATCATCACGACAGCTAGGTGCATCAACAAAAAAGTGCTTTGTCAGAACATCTTCGAACAGAGGGTGCATACCATTAACCGGATCACACACCGCCATGGTGGCAAAGGTATCACCGTGGTAGCCGTTGCTTAGGGTGACCAGCTTACTCTTGCCAGTTTCTCCCAGAGCAATCCAGTACTGCAACGCCATCTTAATCGCCACCTCGACCGCTACCGAGCCGGAGTCACTGAGAAAAACACTCTGAAGTGCCTGTGGTGTAAGCGCAACCAACTTCTCTGCAAGCCGTGCGGCTGGCTCATGAGTAAGCCCACCAAACATCACATGGGCCATCTTATCAATCTGGTCGCGCAACGCCTGATTAAGCCGGGGGTGGTTATAGCCATGGATCATGCACCACCAGGAGGCCATGCCATCAATCACCTGGCGACCATCACCCAGGTGCAAATAGACACCCTGAGCGGAACTAACAACATAGGAAGGCACTCCACCCTGCATCGGTTGATATGGGTGCCAGAGATGCTGCTGATCAATATTGGCTATCTGTTCAGGTGTAAATGGAGGCATTAAAAAAATAACTCTTTGTATTTAACTGAGATTAAAAATGCTTCGTCACAATAAAGGGGACAGGGGATGGTAACAAATAAAGATGTTTTTCAGCCAGCGCTTATGATCGGAGTCGATCAGTCTGAGAAAAATTTCACCCTGATTATGGTAGAAGCGACTTCAGTCAAGAAGGAGTTTGGCGCACAGTCAGGGCTTGGTGCGACTAAAGTCACTCCTACGGTATTAAGGCCGCTTAAGTCAGCGCCATTCAGATCGCCACACTCGGCCACTCGGCCTCATCCTCTTTGATCACCTGCGTCTCACTCTTGCTGGCAGCCACCCACTCCTGGATCGCCGCACTGCTGTAGAGCGTTTCAGTGTACTCTCTTGCCACATCATCCAGTGCCACTTCATAACTGATCAGACGTAGCACCACCGGTGCAAACATACAGTCGGCAACGGAGAAGTTACCAAACAACCAAGGCCCCTCCTCCCCATACATTTCACGGCACAGCCGCCAGATATTCTGAACTCGATGAATATCCCTCTGGGCGGCACCGGTAGGTTTAAACCCTGGAAAACGATGCCGGCAGTTCATCGGCAACTCCCGCCGTAGATCGAAAAAACTGGAGTGCATCTCCGCACTCACCGCCCTCGCCACAGCGCGGGTAGCTGACGCTTTAGGCCACCCCTGCTTTTCTGGAAAATGCTCGGCGAGGTATTCAAGAATCGCCAGTGAGTCCCAAACTTCGAGTTCCTCATCGTGCAGAACAGGCACCTTGGCATCGGAGAAGTAGGGCGTAAGATCGGCTGCTGTAGTCTCAACAAAGAGGGAGACCTTCCTGCAGCTAAAGGGAATTTGATGGTGGCGTAAAAAGAGCCATGGCCGCAGTGACCAGGATGAGTAGTTCTGATTACCTATAACCAGTGTCAGATCAGACATTTGATACCTCCTTGTGGCGTGGTGAACCGTAACTTACATTCCTAAACAAATAGACTCCAAGCCTGCTGATATGTCAACCCATATAAATTAGCCTTATAATGCTGGGTTCATAAAACTGACACTCAGGATCAACAGACGACTATGCGCCCGCAAACAGACGACCTTCGAATCCGCGCCATTAAAGAGCTGGTAGCACCAGCACAACTACTGGCAGACCTGCCGATTTGTGATGAGGCTGCGGAGACCGTATTTAGCGCCCGCCAGGAGATTCATCGCATCATCCATGGTGAAGATGATCGGTTGGTGATAATCGTCGGCCCCTGCTCGGTACACGACCCGGCAGCGGCCCGCGATTACGCAGAGAAGCTCAATCGAGTCAAGGAGGAGCTAAAGGATGATCTGATGATCGTCATGCGGGTTTACTTTGAGAAACCCCGCACCACCGTAGGCTGGAAAGGGTTGATCAACGACCCCGATCTCGACGGTACATTTCATATCAACCAGGGCCTCTACCTGGCACGACGCCTGCTGCTTGATGTCAACAGTATGGGGCTACCAGCTGGCACCGAATTTCTCGACCTGATCAGCCCACAATATGTTGCCGATCTGGTGAGCTGGGGTGCTATAGGCGCCCGTACCACAGAGAGCCAGGGCCACCGCGAACTCTCCTCCGGTCTCTCCTGCCCGGTAGGATTCAAGAATGGAACCAACGGCACACTCAAGATCGCCCTTGATGCCATCCGCTCCGCCTCGCAGCCACACCACTTTCTATCGGTAACCAAAGAGGGTGCCTCAGCTATCTTCGCCACCGGCGGCAACGAGGATTGTCACGTTATCCTACGCGGAGGTAGCCGCCCCAACTACGATACAGAGAGCATCAATATTACCGCAGAAGAGATGGAGAAAGCGGGCTTTAAACCACAGATGATGGTTGATGTCAGTCATGCCAACTCGAGCAAGCGCCACCAGAAGCAGATTGCTGTCTGCCACGATGTAGCAGGGCAGATCGCCCGTGGTGACCAGCGCATTATGGGGCTGATGATCGAAAGTTTTCTCGAAGCGGGTCGGCAGGATTGGCGCGCTGACCAGGAGCTGGTCTACGGTCAGAGTATTACCGATGCCTGTATCAGCTGGCAGGATACCGAACCGCTGCTCTATGCCCTATCGGATGCCGTCAAACAGCGTCGAAAGTAATATATTCTCCAGATCATTGAGATAGATCATCTGTAGATATTGCAAGCCTACCATCGAAAGAATATTCTGGAAGCTTTTATTATGAGAGTCATGCGATGAGTGAAAACAAGAAGGGCAAGAGTAAAAAAGGGGCTGGAAAAAAAGTTAAGCCCTACAAAATACCCAACGACCTTTACGAGCAGGAGTTGCATGAGCTCCAGATTGAGCTGGTAAAACTTCAAGAGTGGATAAAATACAAAGGGTTACGAGTAGTCGTTGTCTTTGAAGGCCGAGACGCAGCAGGTAAAGGCGGCGTAATCAAACGTATCACCCAGTATCTCAGCCCACGGGTCTGCCCAGTGGTAGCCTTGGCTACACCAACCGAAAGGGAGACCAGCCAGTGGTATTTCCAGCGTTACGTTCCTCATCTACCAGCAGCTGGAGAGATGGTGCTATTTGACCGCAGCTGGTACAACCGCGCCGGAGTCGAGCGGGTAATGGGTTTCTGTAGCGATGATGAGTACCAAGAGTTTCTCAGAAGCTGCCCCGAGTTTGAGCGTATGCTGGTACGCAACGGCATCATCGTCATCAAGTACTGGTTCTCAGTGAGTGATGAGGAGCAGGAGCGCCGCTTCCAGAGCCGCCTCACCAACCCCCTTAAACGGTGGAAACTGAGCCCCATGGATCTGGAGTCACGCAAACGCTGGCTCGAATACTCAAAGGCTAAGGATCAGATGTTCGCCTATACCGACATCAAGCAGGCGCCATGGTACGTGGTAGATGCCGATATCAAGAAACACGCCCGCCTCAACAGCATACGCCACCTACTGAGCGTGATCCCCTACGAGGATGTCACACCAGAGCACATCACCCTGCCACCCCGCCAGAGTGATGTCGGCTATATCCGTCCACCGATGCAAGAGCAGACATTTGTACCCAACCTCTACACCTCACCAGAGAAAACAGAGGAGACCATAAAGAACCCGATCAAGACAAAGCATATCGCTTAAGTGTAACCATACTGCGCCAGGGACACTGAGGAGCGAACCCGTTCGTTTCTAGCAAAATAGAGGCACCCCAGAACTCCGGGGTGCTTTTTTTATGCCACTGAGCCCAGTGATAAATGGGCATACCTGCTCACAGAAATTATCCTTATTGTCCATAGTGTTAGACGCACCATAAAGCAGTCAACCGCAGAAATAGGTATTATCTGACAACGGTCTATAATGATAGAAAAGCAAGGAAGTGCAGCGGTCGAAAAATAGATGTCACAAGAAGCACACCAAGCATACCGACGCAATCCACTACGGCGCCAAATGCATGCGATTATTTTCGAAGCGGATACCTATGCCGGAAAAATATTTGATGCCGCCCTACTGGTTGCCATAGTCATTGCGGTTATCGCGGTGATGCTCGACAGTGTGGAAGATATAAAGCGACAGTACAGCGATATACTTCACATCATAGAGTGGACCCTGACCCTGCTTTTTACTGCCGAATACCTACTGCGACTCTGGTCGGTGAGAAGCCCCTGGCACTACGCTAAAAGTTTTTTTGGTGTGGTCGACCTCCTTGCCATACTCCCCACCTATCTGAGCCTGATCTTTGTCGGCAGCCAGTCGCTGATGGTGATCAGAGCCGTTCGTCTACTGAGAGTTTTCCGTATCTTCAAGATGGCGCGCTATCTCAGTGAAGTGATGGTGCTGATGCATGCATTGAGAGCAACACGCCACAAGATCACCGTGTTTCTGATGACGGTACTGGCGATGGCACTTATCCTCGGCACACTGATGTATGTCATTGAGGGAAAAGAGGGGGGGTTCGACAGTATTCCCGCTGGCTTCTACTGGGCCATTGTCACCCTCACCACCGTCGGCTACGGCGATCTGGCTCCCCATACCCTGCCGGGGCAGATCCTCGCCTCAGCCGCCATGCTGTTAGGCTACAGCATGATCATCATACCCATCGGCATATTTGCGGTGGAGGTGGTTAAGCGCCACGGCAAGACACCGACTACCCAGGCCTGCCCCAACTGCATGAAAGAGGGACACGATGAGGATGCCATCTACTGTAAATATTGTAGCAGCATCCTTAATGAGTGAGAGGCCTCTACATGAAAGGTAGACTGAGGGTTGGCTTTTGGATTATTGATTGCCCCAGACTCACTTCTCATCAAATCCGGCCAGCCGGTACCAGCGATTGGCCTCTTCCAGGTCCTGCTCAACGCCTTCACCTGTCTCATACATCATCGCCAAGGTGGTCTGAGAGCCCGCCATTCCCTGATCAGCCGCCTTTTTAAACCACTCAACCGCTTTCTCACCATTTTTAGCGATACATTCGCCCTGCATATACATAAAGCCAAGCCCGTGCTGAGCGAGGGCAAACCCCGCCTCTGCCGCCCCCTTCATATACTTGTAGGCGAGCATCTCATTAGCCGTCATTCCCAGACCGTTTTGGGCCATGATGGCGACACGATACATCGCTTGAGTATCGCCCTGATCCGCCAAGGGTGAAAGCAGTTTTACCGCCGTAGCAAAGTGCTTCCCCTCAAAGGCGGCAACACCGCTGCTCAACTCCATATCTAACTGTTCGTTGCTGTCACTCATAATATCTACTCCTCAAATAGGCTATCTTTCAGCCCTCAAATCCAGCCTCTTCAAGCCACTCCCGCCACTGGCCATAGAGCTGCGGGTTTGCCGCCCCTATTGCTGCCCGCGACTGCAGGCTCATAGGACTCCCTCCCGCTATCATGCCATCGGCAAGGATACCTCCCGCCTCGGAAAAAATCAGGCAGCCAGCCGCATAATCCCAGGGCCGCTGGCCACCGTGAAGATAGAGGTGGCCGCGCCCTGCCGCCATCCAACTCCACTCCAGGGCGACTGCGCCAAAGCTGCGATGAGAGCGGTAGGGAGGCTGTTGTGCCAAGCGGGTAATCAGTAGTGGTGACAGCCGCTTAAAGTCGATCACAGCGACCCCCTCCTTGAGCATCTCGGTAGAGCCTTCAAGGGTAAGCTGCCGGTCATTGAGCCAGGCACCCACCCCTTGTTCAGCACGAAAACTCTCTTTACGAATCGGGTCATAGACCAACCCCAGTACCGGCCTGTGGTTCATCACCAGGGCGAGTGAGATGGCAAAATAGGGAATTCCTGTACTAAAGTTAGTGGTTCCATCCAGTGGATCCAGACACCAGAAGCAGGCACTCTCCATCATCCTGCGCTGCTCCTCCTCCGTCATCTCCTCACCCAACAGCGGGATCTCCGGCCAGCGCTCAGACAGCCACTCCCGTAGACAACGTTGAACCTCAATATCCGCATCGGTCACCAAAGTTCCGTCCGGTTTATTACGGGCCACCGCATGATGGTAGCGGGGAAGAATTTCCTGCTCTGCCACATCGATCAATAGCTGCTGCAGCTTGGCACTGTCCGGTCTTGGTGATAACTGTTCCAGGAGACTCTTCATGGTTGCTATCATCCCGGAATCATCTCTTCCAGGCAATGGATAGACTGCTGTAAAGTTCAGGGTTTTCCCCGCTTGTACTTTTCTGAGCGAGGGCTAGTATTAAACAGATAAGGCTCAACCAGCTATTGAGCCATACAGCAACAATCTCAGGAGCAGCATACGCGCCATGGATCTCACCGACACACGACGCTTACACCTAATGCTCACCCTGCTGGTGACGGCACTTTTTCTCCCCAATACTGCAGTAGGAATTGCCCCCCTCTCTACCAACCAAAGCCTTTTTCTTGAGGCTGAAAAGGCACTGAAAAAAAATGCGCCCGGGCGCTATCAGGCGCTAAAATCCCAGCTGATCGACTATCCGCTCTACCCCTATCTGGAGTTTCAGGAGCTTTCACAGCAACGGAGCAAACTCAAAAGCCACAAGATCGAGCAGTTTCTTGTCCGCTATAAAGAGACACCTCTTGCACCGAGAATGCGGCGCATCTGGCTATCCGATCTGGCGAAACGCAAACAGTGGTGGAGCTATCTGACATTTTACCGCCCCGGTATGGGCAGCCACTATGATTGCCTCCAGCTCCTCGCACTGCACGACACCGGCCGTACCAAAAAAGCTTTCTCCAAAACACCCGCTCTCTGGCTCAGTGGAAAATCACAGCCCGATGCCTGTAATCCAGCGTTTGAGCGTTGGCGTAAAGCGGGAAGACTGACAACAGAACTGACATGGCAAAGAGCCGAGCTGGCCATGGCTGCGGGCGAAATCACCCTCGCAAATTATCTCAAACGCTACCTGCCGACAAACGATAGAAAAGAGCTTGAACTCTGGCTTAAGGTGTACAAAAAACCTCAGACTATTATTGATAAACGCGCCTTCCGCCAAACCTCATCTCGGCGCGAGAAGATACTACTGCAGGGTTTCAAGCGTCTGGCGAGGAGAGATCAAATGGGTGCCCTCAGCGCCTGGCCATGGCTGCTCTCAAACTACCCATTCAACAAGGAGCAGCGCTATCAGGGGGAGCGGGCACTGCTGCTCTCATTAACACGCAACAACCATCCCGCCGTTATCCCGATGCTCAATGGGTTTACGCCCAAAGCATCCGATGAACGCTTTCTGACAAGTAGAATTCGTACCGGCCTCAAACAACAGAGGTGGCCGCTTGTTCTCTCCTGGATAGAGGCGCTGCCAGAGAAACTTAAGCAATCAGATCGCTGGCGCTACTGGCGAGCCAGAGCGATGGAAGCCGAGGGACGACAGCAGGAAGCGATGATGCTATTTCAGGCACTGTCGGTAGAGCGAAGCTATTACGGCTTTCTGGCCGCCGATAAAACAGGGGAGCCCTATCGCTTTAACCCTATTCCACTGAACTTGGATCATCAGAAACTTGACCGTACAGCTCAACTGCCAGGGACCAGAAGAGCCCACGAACTCTTCTCTCTTAACCGCTTTCTCGATGCCCGCAGGGAGTGGAATCTGGTAATAAAAGGGATGTCTAACGAGGAGTTGCAGCTGGTATCAAAGCTAGCCCAGAGCTGGGGTTGGCACGACCGTGCCATCTTTACTCTCGCACCCACCGGTTATTGGGACGACCTGGAGCTGCGCTTCCCGCTGGAGCACAAAGATAAAATCTCCACCGAGGCGATTAACCGGCAACTGGATAACGCCTGGGTGTTCGCGGTAATACGCCAGGAGAGCGCCTTCTCTCAGGATGCACGCTCCCCTGCCGGTGCCCTTGGCCTGATGCAGCTGATGCCGAAGACCGCCCGTTTTATCGCAAAAAAGAGCAACCAACGCCCGCCAAAAAAGCGCGATCTACTCAACCCGGATACCAACATCACACTGGGAACTGCCTACCTCAGCCGTGTCTACAAGCAACTTGGAGGGAATCAGGTATTGGCAACGGCCGCTTATAACGCGGGTCCCCACCGGGTACGTACCTGGCTACCGGAAACAGCGGTTGCGCCTGACCTTTGGGTGGAGACCATTCCGTTTCGCGAAACCAGACGCTACACCCAGCGAGTGCTCAGCTACGCAGTGATTTATGATCAGCGCCTGGGTAGAGAAGCAACGCCGCTCTCCCAGCGAATGCCCTGGGTCTACCCGCAATCACACATAGCAAAGATTGCCCTGGCAAACGCCGCCAGGGACGGTTCTGCCATGCAGTAACTGTAGCGCCACTGATTCGTAACTTCTCAATAGCTCAGTGCAGATGGATAACTTTCAGGTGGGTGCATCAGGAGTACAGCAGCAGGGATGCTGCTGTGAGCGTACAGGGATCTATTAACTACGTCTCCTGAAAAGGGGTTATTGCACCCCCTATGGCACGGACTTTCTGAGAAGTTGCATATTCCTCTACAGAAGCGGGGCTCTTGCTGCCGCTCGCTCAATCGCTTCAGTCCGACTCTTTTTGTCTGTAATCACCTGATAGTAACTGCGTCTGAGAGACTCATCTTCCCCCGGTTCATAACCATCCCATACGGTAACCGGTGACTCCTTCAGCACCAGGGTATGCATTTTCCCATCAAGATCGGGATAACGCCCCACCATAAAGAGTTCACCATCGTCCAACTTATCTGACGCGACCGTACGCAGAGCGAGTTCTGACTTAAGTTTGTAGTAGGCGGATATGTCGAGCTCTATGCCATTGACGTTGTAACGCACCAGCTTGTCTGAGCTGACCTTATCCAGAGCACCACTATCCAGCGGTACCATCACCTTTACCCCTTGCCCAAGTTCCCTGCCGTAGCGGGTATTCCTGATCGCTGCAGAGCAGGAGGAGAGCTGATCAGCCCGATTGATAGCGGGGGAGATCATGATTTTACGATCTTCGTCATGAAGGAAGGTCGGCTCTTCATCACTGAAACAGATACCCAGCCCCAACTCCAGCTCCGGCAATCCATACTCCCGATTCTTGAAATTCTGCGCCTCCACCACTTTCAGCATATTTCTCGCCAGCCCACAGGCATGGGAGACACAGAGCCACTGATAGGGGGTATCCTGATATTCGCAGATACTGAGAATGACGGCATCACCCTCAACAAAAACTTTTTGCGCACCATACCCTCTAAGCAGCCGGGTAATCGGCTCAAAGAAGTTGAGGCTGAAGTGGGATGCCGGGTTGAGGCCACGTTGCCTCAACTCGTTGGTCATAACCGTTGAGCCCCGTACATCCGCTTTGACGATCACATGGTTGCGTATCTTATGCTCTCCGGTCTGCAGCTCTCCACGCAACAGCATCTCCTGTAGCGTACCGTTACTCCGGGAGAGCTCAATATCTTCCTGCCGGGAAAGAAGACGAATGCGACTCATGGCGGAGAAAGCCTGGTGAGCCAGCTTTAGATCACGCCGAAAAATGGCGAAGTGACGAATAAAGCTGAAGAGCCTTCGCCGCCGTGTCGCCGGTGGCATATTGCGTATAGCACCCTGATCCCGATCCAGGATTTTCAGCATCTGCTCGGGGTTGCTTACCCCCGGCATACCCGATAGTTTACGCTGCAACGCCGACTTCTTGATATCGCCGGCCAGATACTGGCAAACCAATCTAACCGGCAGGCAACCCTTGAGTTCCTTATACACTTCGGGGGCGGCGTGGGATGCGAGTATCTGTAGATCCAGACCACTGCTTTTCAACTGCTTCAGCAAGCGCTTAGTCAGCTGGCCGTGAAAACGCGGCCACCGGGGGCTTTTCCAATAAGTTCGCTTAGCAGGGTTACAGCCCCCGGCGACATCAAAAGCACTCGACTTAACCGAGTAGATAAAGCGGTCGATATTCTCCGGCACATCGAACCAGGAATTCAGCCCTTTACGGTACTCTTCCTTCTGTAGTGAGCGACCTAACAACAGGCCGATATCAATCTGCGTAACTATACCTCCCGATTCATTGCGATAAAGAATCGTCGTAGAACCGGCATCATCCCCCTGATCTACCCACTCCTCTGGCTCCTCCAGTGGCCAGGTCCAGGCGGGCAAGAAATCGGAAAAAAGCCCCACCATCAGACGGTTGATAGCATCAAACCCCCTGCCATCGTCACTACTGGTACAGGCCAGTGGGTAGTGCTTCATCAACTGCTCATCGGCTTCGAGCGATGATAGTTGGAGGATCGGATTAAAGAGGATGATTTTAGGGACGGGCCATGTGAGACCAAGGACAGATTTGCGCAGCTTACCGAGACGAACCATCTCCAATTTCAGTAATTCACGAAATAACCGCCGACTCAGCCGGTACTTTATCGACGGCTCCTCTTTGGCCAGAATAACCAGTCGCTCATGCAGCTGCATCGACAACGCATTTGATTGTTGAGTGGCCCGATTGCGCTCTTTCTGAAGTCTATTACGCAGATCCCGTAACTCATCATCAATTACCTGAAGAAGAAATTTCAGTACAGAAAATTGTAACAGCTGAATCACCTCGAAACCGGATCCCTTGCGCGCACGATCCACTGCCACTTCCATCATACCGATGTAGCTGTCCCCCACCGCCTGTACATCTTCATTGTCCGTTGCCGAGGGCGCCTCACCCCAGTAGTTTTTGGTGACATCATGAAGCAGGTCACGTCTCACCATCAGGTGTACTTTTTGTGTAAACTCCAAACTGAGTACGACATCGATACGGGCATTATCTATGCCCCTAGGAAACTTGCTGAAGAGTAGCTTAAATGGCTGCTTCTGACGCAGAGGCGCAGAAAACTCCTCAATCTCCGGCCGCCAGTTGAAGAGCTTCCCTATGGGCATGATAACTCAGCAGACCCATCGATCTGCACAGACTGACTGCAGATATGAATGGGAAATCGTCGCCTGAAATATGAATGAACAGTCCAATGCCGGTTACCTCTACAATCAGCGGATCAACGCTGAAACGAGCTGATCCTCCATCTCAATCCGAGTGGCCAACTCTTCGCCCAGATTTGATAAATCATCATCCAGGTGATCCAGTGGCTGAGCATGATCCGATGTATCATATTTATCATTGAAGGCGACAGCTACCTCCGTCACCTCAGAAATCCGTGGATAGACCCTGTTCGCCACTTCCACAACATCACTTCGCCGCTCAGCACCCGAAGTAATACGATCATAAACCTCAAAGTGACCGAATGCGATATAGTCAACCAGTAGCTGACAAAAGTCCCGCAGCAGTTGCTTTACCGGCTTTTCCGGTGGGTAGGCTTCAAGGCCAGCCAGCTGGCAATAGGTCACCATCAGCTCCTGACGTTCAACCAACCACTTATCCACCATCTCCTGGGTGAGCTTTCTACGATCGTCTATATCACCGTCTGTTGTCGCCATGTTGTTGTACTCTTTTGTTATATCCTGACTGAGTCATCCCAAACTGTTATCACCCAATAACCGGATAATTCAGGATGAGAGGTTAAATCCAGCTCTTGTATATCACGCCGTCACCTACCAGACTAGAGTGTATCAAATTTGGCCCAACATCAAAGCTATGAACATTGGAAACCATAAACTACTCTTCTACACCCTTCTCCTGTTGTGGAGTGCCACTGGCCACGCTGGAGATCTGGGTTATCCAAACCGATTCAGTAGCATGGCTGAATCAGTCATGGACATGGTGGACGCATTCTCATCCGCCTACCAGAAACGAATTGACGAAAGAGCAGGAAACCGCAACCCCTGGTCGATGAATAGCTTCTCAAACCCGATACCTATGACTCCCGGCATACCTGGCACCAGGGGCATGCCCGGAAGATTCCCTCCTTACCCGCCACCCCCCTCTGAACTGGATGGCAGCTGGCAAGGGCAGATGGGGACAGCTCTGGTGATAAACCGCCGTCTTTTCCGTCTCTATCTTGACCGCCATACTTTTCGCCAAGGTGAGCTGATTCTCCAGGGCAAAAATCAGATGCTACTACGGGATCCTAAAACCGGCATGGAAAATCTTTTTGAATATGCCGAATCAAAAGGGCGCATGGTACTGCGAAGTGAAGATGGCCAGATCATGCTATTCAGGCGGATTAGGCGCTAGAAGCTGGCCTGAGAATGGCGCAGGCACCTTATCAGCAAGTTGCTTCATGCGGTAACGGCGCTCATCTTCAGGCAAAACAGCGAGTGCTTCACTCGCCTGATAAAAATGCCCCATATCCCCTTCCTCCTCCTGCAACAGCTGCAGAAAACTCGGCACCCAATGCTCATAGGTGGCGATAGAGGCGAGCCGTGCGTTGCTCAGCTCGCGTTTAAACCAGTGGTCATAGACGGGGCCGCCACCCCACCGCGCCTTCAGCCGGGCATACTCCGTGCGTAACCGGGAGAACTCCTCCTGCTTATTCAAGCGTTTTTCATCCACCGATGCGACCGCCGCATAGAGATCAATCAAGCGCTGCCGACTCTCCAACAGTAGGCTGATAAAATCGTGCTTACGCTCTCGTGAGACTCTCCATTCGACTAACATGGCAGCATCACCTTTAGCGGTCAACCAGCGCTGCACCCCGACACGTTCAACCGTTGAGGCAAAGGCTTCGTTAAAGGCGCTGTCCCCCTTTATGTAGAGCTGCTGATGAGCGAGTTCGTGAAAGATCAAACCGGCAATATAGGGTTCTGGCCACTCAATCACCGTACTCGGCAGCGGATCATCAAACCAGCCCAGCGTCGAATATGCGGGTACTGCCTCCACCGTCACGTCCAGCCCCTGCTCCCTTAACTCACCCGCATAGGTGTCTGCCTGTTGACGGGAGAAGTAACCACGATAGGCGGCACAGCCAACAAACGGATAACACCAGGTCACCGGCTTCATTGAGAACTCCGGGGTGGCTACCACACTCCACACCACCGCCTTCCGTTCCAGATCGGCATAGCTACGATAGCTATCATTATTTGGCAGTTGCAGTGGCTCTGTAGCAAAGTGACGCATCTCCTGTACGCGCACCAATCGCTGCCGTAACTCGTTAGCGGTAGAGGGGTTCTCCAGCATCTTATCGATAGAGTGGCTCCGCGCCATCAGGTCAAGATGGCCACCGATGGATTGAGCGTAATAATCCAGGGTACTGCACCCGGATAGCGCGAGGAGGAGGAAAGCCAGAAGGGATCGATACGGCATACTGGATAACTTACCAAGTTTTTCAGGAACAGCAATAACCATTCTCTCTCTGAAATTTGTTAAAATCATCCGATGAAATATTTTCTGGTAGGTGGGGCTGTCCGCGACCAACTCTTGGGGTGGCCAGCAGGTGATCGGGATTGGCTGGTGACAGGTGCATCACCACAGCAGCTACTTGACCTCGGCTATCAGCAGGTGGGCAAGGATTTCCCGGTCTTTCTCCACCCCCAGACAAAGGAGGAGTACGCCCTACCCCGCTGCTCCACTGATGGCTTGACAGAGCGTCAGCAGGTGGAGGCCGATCTCAGCCACCGCGACCTGACCATCAACGCCATGGCCATTGGGCCTGATGGCGCGCTAATAGACCCCCTCAACGGAAAACAGGACCTGCAGCAGCGCCTGCTGCGCCACACCCCTGCATTCAGTGACGATCCTATACGGGTTCTGCGGCTGGCCCGTTTTAGTGCCCGTTACGCCGAGTTTGACTTCAGCCCCGCAACAGAGACCGTACAACTGATCAGGGAGCTGGTCGATAACGGCCTACTGTCACAGCTGGTGGCAGAGCGGGTATGGGCAGAGATCGTCCGTGCATTGGAGGAGGAGAAACCCGCCATTTTCTTCCGTACTCTCCGGGAGTGTGGAGCCCTCGTCGCCACTCTCCCCGAGCTGGATCGCCTATTTGGCGTTCCACAACCGGAGAAGTACCACCCCGAGATCGATACCGGCGTACACAGCCTGATGGTGCTGGAGCAGGCGTGTCGGTTAAGTAGGGAACCCGAGGTGCGTTTTGCCGCACTGGTCCATGACCTGGGAAAGGGGGTGACCCCGGCGGCGGAGTGGCCACGCCACCATGGCCATGAAGCGACCAGTGAAAAGTTGGTAAAGAGACTCTGCAAACGGCTCAAAATCCCTAACCGTTTTTGCCACCTCGCTCGCATGGTGGCGCAGTACCATACCCACTGCCACAAGGCGACGGAGTTGAAACCGAGAACTGTATTGAAGGTTTTGATGGCGCTGGACTGCCTGCGCAAACCACAACGGCTGGAGCAGTTCCTTACTGCCTGTAAGGCGGATACACGGGGGCGTAGCGGTTATGAAGAGAGAAGCTACCCTCAGGCGGAAATATTCAGAGCCGCACTGCAAGCCGTAATAGAGGTAGACTGTAGCGCGCTTGCCCGGCAGGTGGATAACCCCTCAAAACTGCCCACGTTAATTGCACAACAGCGGGCCAGAGCGATTGCACGAAAAATGCAACCGTAGCGTCTCAAAAAACCCGTACCACAGGGGTGCGTAACACCTTTTTACAGCGCAATCGACGCTGACAAAAAATTCAGCTCAGAGGCGCTCTTAACCGTCAGAAACATCCTTGCCGGGAAATTTACTCGAGCCGAAGCGTAAGATTACCACTACCATACTGAGCAGCAGTATCGAACCGGTCACCACCAACATTCTCTCTTCGCTCATGGTCTTTACATCAATAGCGAGCACACGGGTAAGAGCGGTAATGGCGATATAGATCAAAAAACGTACCGGCAAGCTCTTGGTTCTAAAATAGATCCCCACCATCGCACCCAACTCAAGATAGATAAACAGCAGTAGGATATCTTTGATCCCCGGTCCACCGTGATCAATGATCTTGAACACCTCGATCCAGGAGGCCCAGATAATAGCGGCACCAATAACAAACAACCCCATCAGGTGGAATAGCTCCACCATGGCGTCACCCACCTCTTCCACTAATTTTAATTTTTTAACCACGTTTACGCCTTAACCAAAGGGTGGGGACAGCAAGAATCCACACCACGCTGTGGTGCTTCGAAATTTAAGCACACCCTCATCGCCCTATTGACTGCCTAGCCCACTCTTTGCCATACAGGCATCCATCTGATCTGAAGTGGTACTGGTGTCGAAACAGCCGCTGGTCGCCTTGCTCTCAGCCAGTGCGCGCTCCAGATCTTTCAACATCTTCCCCTTTATCTCCTCGCTCCACTCGATATCAGGCCTCTTCGGCACTGCCTGCGCTCCATGACCTGCCGCCCTGGGGCTCATCATCTTTCGCTGTACTCCGGCCATAATATCGATGCAGCCATTAAGAGCTGACCTCTCCTCCGCTTGCTGCAGACACCCCTGAGTCTGCTCCATGGCGGGAATGGTCAGTGCCATCACCTGCTGCATTCTCCCCTTGATTCCACCGAAATAGTCCTGCTTCGACATCTTCCCCTGTCCGGGGGCTTGCGCAAAGACGATAGCGGGGGCAATAAGAAACGGCAATAGATACTTCACTTCCATACTCCAAGAGTCCAGGTTAATAACCTCCCTCTTGTATCCTATTTATACAACGGTTGCAAAAGCGCCGGGTTCTCCTGTAACGTCCTGACCTGATGCAACCACTGATAGAAATCCATAACCTCAGCC
>JBEVXV010001235.1:0-11169 GCA_040505915.1 Sedimenticola sp.
GTGGGTTGGGTAGGTATGTCTTATGTCAAGGAGGGGCAGCGAGATGAACCTTGCTGGCATCTAGTAATCTATCAATCTGTTAATTTAGGATAAAGTCACTTCAACTTGATACAAGCATCCTCGGTAAGAAAGCGCCAGTCTACCAGCCACGTTTCCTGATTGCGTCCCTCCACCCGGACAGCTATTTCTGCTGCTACTGCCTGCATAGCCGGTAGCCGTCTTGTCATGTATTGCTGCCCCGGTGAATGGAGAACATCAGCCTGGAGGTGAGGGTAGTTCCCTACGGCAAGGGCAAACGCCTATTGCAGGCGCGTGACATTACCCGCCTGAATCAACTGGAGACTGTACTCCACAATTTTTTTGTCTGGCATCTACTATGTAGCTCAGATGATCCTTGAGTACGTATTTCCAATTACAGCAAGCTTCATTTTCAGCCTGTCCATCACTGCGCATATTCAACTCAGGGCAGCCACCCATGCAGACCGGCAACATAGTGCAGTCACTGCATCCCTTCTCAAAGGGAGAAAAGGATGTCCAGCGGTCGAGGTTATCGTTGAGTTTAAGGCAATCCTTTTCCACAGCACCGACACTGAGCTCCCGTTGTCCCAAATCCAACCAACATTTATACAAGCTGCCATCAGGGCCGATCACAAAAGAATCTTTACCGACAGCGGTGCAGACACTCTGTTTCTCCTGAGGATAGTCATCAACCACAAAGAAGCCGTCATCATTAATGCCCTTCATCAACAAATCCAGCTGAAGCCGGTAAAATTCATTGTTACTCAAGCAATGGCTGCTTTTACAGCTACTGGTATAGGAACGTACGGGTGAAATATAGAGCGCAACACGACCAGCATCATTCAGAACCCCCTCCTTTTTCAATAGCACCTTCAAATCAGACACGCCATCCGCATTATCTGCATCTACATTCATTCTAATGCTGAAGCGCAAATAGGGTTTGCCTGCTTTTATATTTGCCAAGATCTGATCAAAACTCCCCTGGCCATTTTTCAGAATGCGGGTCTTGTTGTGGAGATCACGAGGGCCATCGAGCGTAATCTGTACTAGTTCTACCTGACACTCTGCTAACTGTCTGCTCACATCCTCATACAGCAGGTAACCGTTGGTAATGATATTGGAGGAATAATCAATTTTAAATTTTTCACAGAGCTGGATAATCCTGCTCGACATACGTTTGATAGCCTTAAAGCTCCTCGGCATTAAGGGCTCGCCACCGTACCAGGTAATGTGCATGCTGGATAAAACCCCCAGGTGGAACTCCCGCTCTATGTGTTCTAATAGTGCATCCTGAGTCTCCTCTGTCATCACCGTCGAATTGGTAGACTCATAACAATAGGGACACGCAAAGTTACAGTTCTCTGTGGGGGCAATTGTCAAACCCATATGGGTATTCTGGGATTTCTGCCGCTGGAAGCGAGCAACAATTTCCTCTTTCTCCTCATGCTGATCGGGAACCAGAAAGCCACGTTGACGCAGTTGGAATGCAACCTGTTTAACTGAATCGTCAACGCTGTTCATCTGACCGTTATTGAGCTCTTCAATGAAATCTATTGCCTTATAGTAAGCATCCCTATCCACCCGCCCCAAATAAAGCGACTTAGTATTGAAGAGCAATAGATCACTTCCCTTTGGAAGGGAGATGTTATACATGGATGGGTACAGCATTATGCCAATCCTGGGCAGCCGCTACTTTGAGGTGGGCAAAAGCCGGTTTGCTGACAATCCTTTGCTAGATTGATTACGCGCCCCAGATCAAATTGAGTGCCCTCAGGCAGAATGAACCTGCCGCGAGCAGGGTCGAGGGACATACTGCTTCGGCCTCTATTGAAGTCAATTACCTCATCCAACATACAGCCAGAAAAACCGACGGGATCAAACAGTGGGCAGGGTGGTTGCTTGATGGTGCCACCACCGCCACCTGAATCAGGATTTGGGTTAGGTGTCAGCATCATACATTGTGGGTCACTAAAGCCTGGGATCAGCTCACTGATGCCATGATCATTTTTTGAGCAGAGCTTATTCGGTGCCTGACAATCACAACCTGAATTACCTGCTACACAGGGACAATAGAGGGTACCACCGGAGCAGGAAGAGAGGGTTGAACCCTGACAACAGTCATCCTGATTCAATATACCCCCCGCATTACCTACTGGGGTCTTGATCCAATCAAGCTGGGATTCAAAATGGCAACTCTGACGAATTTCAAAACAGGGCTTGGTTTTAACATCTGAAAAGCAGCAGGCCAATTTATTGTGCATGGCTGTTGTGGGAAATAGGGGGTCCACATCATCCAGCCATTCTCTCAACCACTTCAGGGAATGGAGCTCTTTCTTATGAAAAGCGGCAAGTTTGGCTACCATTTTACTTAATGCCTTTTGCTTCTTTTTGTCTGCCCCATATTGCACCATATTGATCAGTTCTAACGGCTCCATGTAAGCGAATAGAAAATCAATAGCACTTAATACAGCGGAGTGAAGTCGCTTATTTTGGGGTGAACGTTTGAGTTTCTCCTTCGAGGTGGTATTGATCTGCCTGGAAACCTGTTTCAGCGTTTTTTGCGGAACATCGGTAAAAGTGCCATACCAATCAATAATGACATGGTTCATTTCCAACAGTGCAGATTTAGAGACTGGTTTTTGTTTACCGGAAAGACGGTTAAGAGAGCGGGAAAGATTAATGCTACTGAGAAGTAATGCGTTATGCATTTTACAACCTCCTTGATGATAAATTGATAACTCCATCTAAAATCCTCTATAGCAATCCTATTACTTAATAATTTGTTATGTCAAGAAAAATAGTTAAAAAGCCACTGCTGTCCCGCTAACTTTTCACAACAGAGCCAGCTGATAAATATTAATCCGTTCAGCTCACGGCAGATCACCCCAATGTCTCCCACGAGATACACACTCCGTTGACCGTGGTTCACGGCTATCTTGAGGCAATGCAGGATAGTGAGGACGAAGCATTTGCCTCATGGAGGGATATCATCCAGCAGATGGAGCAGCAGGCTGTCCGAATGAAACGCATCGTTGAGGATCTACTGCTACTTGCCCGTCTGGAAACCGGCAGTGGCCCGGGCAGTGAAGGGGTGGTCCCCGTAAAAACGCTGCTTGATACCATTGTCGGTGGGGCCAGGCAGCTCAGCGGTGACAAGGCACACCGCATCACCCTCGATGTTGATGACCTCTGATGCTGGTGGGCTATGGCCCTGAGCTTGAGAGTGCCTTCTCCAATCATATCTACAACGCTGTCCGCTATACTCCTGCAGCGGGTGAGATAACTATTGGTTGGCGACTCACCGGATCAGGCCCCTGTTTCTCCGTGACTGATACCGGTATCGGCATAGATCCTGAACATATCCCCCGCCTCACCGAACGCTTCTACCGAGTCGATGTCGGGCGTTCACGCCAGAGCGGCGGCACCGGCCTCGCCATCGTCAAGCATGTCCTCTCTCGCCACGAAACCCGGCTCAAGGTAGAAGGTACTCCAGGAGAGGGGAGCACCTTCAGTTGCTGTTTTCCTAATAGCCGTGGTATTTCCTGAGCACTAACTCAAGGAAGGAACTATTCAGCTAACCCTGTTTTTGGACTGTTTTTACCAGAGATCGGCGTCGATTGCCCATATGGATGTGGGTAAGGCGCGTGAGCTGGGAGCGGAAGTATTGCGCCAGGATGGGTTGAAAATGGATCTTTTTACGATGCAATTTACTCCAAGTTCAACCCCGGCTGAATAGCTACACTCACAGAAGAATATTTCTTCGTACTACATCGAGTTTAATGAAAGGCTTGGCTACATCATCCTCGTGTGATAAATATACCATCCTCTTTTGCGAGTTTGTCATGATAAATACCTTTGATATCAACAAAGTGCCTCCATGCCGAAGTGAAGATTACGTCATGCGGATAGATGGCGACAGCATGGAGCCGGAGTTCCCTGACCAGTGCGAGGTGATCATCCATCCGGCTGGCAGTGTCTACAATGGCGCCTATGTTTTTGCTGAAGTCGAAGGGGTGCGTTGGCTTCGCAAATATGTGCGTGATAAGAGAGGGGAGCATTTGGTTGCCTTGAACAGCATGATCTACCCGGAGATCACTCTTGAGAAATTGGCGTGGACGATTTTGGGGGTTGTTGTTCAGCGCAACTTTGAAGGCCAGACCAGACAATACAGCGAGCCTGCCATTAATGGTCTAAAGGTGCCTATGCTTTTGCCTCGGTGACGGCGGTGCTCCTACATCCGGGATGTAGGCTCTGTAGAGTAGTAAGTTAGTGCAGAGTCCCTTTTTTAGTTTGCATTTAAACAGCATATCTACAGGGTAGGGGGCAGCTATACTCACATGTGTACGGCAGGGGTCGGGGTCGATTGCGGCGAAAAACAGTGGGTTTACCCATAATCTTACCGCAATCGACTCCGACCTCAAACCCAGCTGAATAGTTACTATTTCTGGAGATTTAACTGGTTTTTATAGGATAACGTCCCAGTAGCCAGGTTTATTCCAGGTATAGATAAAAAATTAAAGCAGTTCAAATATTGATGTGGAGAGTGTAGTGGGTGAGGGTGGAGTATAGGCGGGTTATTAACGTGTAGGTAAAGAGGGGGGGCGGGTCTACCTATTTCCCCCGGAAGCAGTGGCAGCTTCCCAGTAGTGCTGTAGCAACAGAGATCTCCACCCCCGCTAAACCAACCAGCATGTGGTAATCACCCTGTGCCAATCGTGACAGATAGACTCCCAGGGTGATCATTGAGAGTAAAAAGATGAAAAAGCGAATATGGTAAAAGTGCCAGATCTTCGGCTGCTCCAGTCCGTCGATCCGTTCGAGATTTTTAGCGCATACACTGCTGAACAGGTACTTTCCTTTAAGAGCCCCAATCGTCACACCCGCGACAATGACTATCCAAGTTAAGAGGTGGCCGGGAACAGTTCTCTCCGCCTCAATAAAGAGGTTTCCGCTCTTTATGAAAAGAACGACAAAACCGATCGCCCAGACCAGTGCGGCCAGTCGTTTGAGGATTTGTGGAGAGGTGTCTAGCATAAATTTGTTGGGCTTGGTTCCTTAGCCCAACCTACAGATGCGTTGCCAGTCTATATTGTGCATTACACCTGAGAAGCTCTCTCGGCACATATTTTTTCCACCAACTGCAAGCCGGTGAATTCACAAGGTGGGAGCTCTGCATCTGAAGTGCCGAGTGGTGTGGTGCGTTCTCCCCACTGGATTAAATGAGCTGACCAGGTCAGCCCGGCACCAAAGGCGGGCATAAGCACTTTTGCTCCCGCATCCACTTTTCCCTCTTCCACCGCCTCAACCAACGCCAAGAGGGCGGTGGCAGAGGATATATTGCCGTAGCGTTGGATATTGATGAACACTTTACTCATGTCTACTTTCAGGCGTTTTCCCAAGGCATCTATAATGCGTAGGTTGGCCTGATGGGGCACTATCAGGTCAATTTCACTCTCCTTCAGCTGCTCTTTTTCAAGCACATCTTCACAGGCCTTACTCATGCCTTTGACCGCTTTCTTGAAAATCTCCTGGCCGGAAAAATCCCACTCAAATTCTGCTTGCAGTTTCAGGTTGGCATCGCTCAAGCCCAAGCCACGTACCGCCAGAATATCACGGTCATTTCCAAAGCACCCCAGAGACTCTGCCACCACTCCCGTTTTCGCGGTTTGTCTCTCAAGAAAGAGTGCGGCAGCACCATCACCAAACAGTACGGCAACATCGCGGTTGCTCCAGTCCATCGCCCTTGAAATTACTTCGGCCCCAATCACCAGTGCATTTTTTACCACGCCGGTTTTTATCATGGCGTTGGCGACGGTCAGGCTATACATACCGCTGGTGCAGGCGGTATTGATATCCATACAGGCAGCGTTTTCAGACCCCAGTAGTTTTTGGATTCGTGATGAGGCGTTGGGTACGATCTCGTCATAGGTGCAGCTGCCAAGGATGATCAGCTCCACCTCTTTAGCGCTCTTTCCTGCGGCCGCAAGGGCGTGCTCGCAGGCGACATGAGCTAAATCGGTGAGGGGAACATGTGAGATACGTCGCTCTTTCATACCGGTGCGGCTGACAATCCACTGATCACTCGTCTCCAATAGGGTTTCGAGGTCGGCGTTTGTCAATTTTGCCGGTGGGGTACATTTCCCCCAGCCGGTGATGGCGGCGTATATCATAAGGTGGTCTCTGATTGTGGTGACTGTTTTACCAGAATTTCTTCGCTATCTATACAGGGCCTGGCACCGAGCTGGCTCGACAGTAACTATTCAGTAGCCCCTGTTACGAGGCTATTTTTGCCAGGGGTCGGAGTCGATTGCCCGCATTCATATGGGCAACCCCGAGCACCAGCTGAATGGCTACGCTCGGCATATGATAACCGATCTGTTTTGAATTTAAGTTTTCCTGAAAATTAGCGCCTTCTACTTGCTATGTAATCCCACTGCTGTCCCGTTAACTTTGTAGTGAGTTGCAGTAACTCCTTGTGTGGAGGTGTTTTTTAGGGCGCTTATATCAACAGCAACATGACATACTGCAGTAGAACATGCCCTCTCCCTATGAGGGAGAGGGCTAGGGTGAGGGTGAATTAAATCAACGACTTATCTATTGATCCCCCTCACCCCAGCCCTCTCTCCAAAGGGGAGAGGGAGTTAACGGGACAGCAGTGATGTAATCCGGTTAACGCCGAGGTGGTTGTGACAAATAAACATGACTTGTTCAGAGGCTTCCTTAAAGGTGCCAAAATACGAAAGGGGCCAATAGTGGCCCCTTTCATTCTCTCTGTTGAGTTTGGCTATACGTGGCCGGTTAATATTTACCCAGTACAATCAGTGTCTGGGCTAATATCTCGGAACGCTCACCATCCTGCTTGATCGCTTTGACGGTCAGGTGGTAATCGTTGCCTTTGCCGCCTGAACAAGGGGGCATGTAGGCACCTGCTTTATCCCATTTTGGAGCTCGGTGGGCAGCTACCAGAAAAAAGCCCGATGGCAGATCAAACGAGTGTCCGGGAATAGAGGGGATCTGCGCACTGTCTCCTTCGCCATTTAGCGCATAGCCAATTTTCCCATGGCCACCATCGTCCATTTTTTTGTAGGTCTTGTCGCTGTACTCCATAACCAGCAGGTTTGCTCCAGCTGGAATCCCGCTTACAGAGAGTGCGGGGGTTGATGGTTCACCTCCAAACTTCTGACACTGCTGTCCGGTGGGTACCTGCTTTCCATCCCATGTTGCGTCTGAAAACCGAGCGTTGAACGAGCTGTCTGCTTGAGCAGAAAGTGATACAGATATGCTGGCTAAAATACCGAGCAGTAACATTTTTGATTGTTTTTTCATTACTTTCTCCTTTGATGGTGCAATATCAGTTTCGTAACTTAACATTAGGGCGCGGTCAAGCGGTAGTTGTTCCTACATTAATAAGCAGCGCTTTTGTGTTGAAAATCGTGCTGATAGTCTGCTATCAGGTAATCCAGGTGGGGGCAGTGACACCTTTTCAGGTCGTACAGCAGCAGGGATGCTGCTGTGAGCGTACAGGGATCTATTTGCCGCGTCTCCGGAAAAGGTGTTACTGCACCCCTATGGCGCGGATCTTTTGAAAAGTTACAGCTATCAGCTGTGATCGACTCATTGATCTTGCGCCTCCTGAGCACAATTTAACTCTGCCAGAGATGTTTAGGGATTCCTTAAGGAGCTTCTACTCCCTCGCTTTTCAATGAAAGAAGAATTCCTGCGCCTATAGCGATGGCCCCACCGATATGGAACCAATAGAGCTGCTCTCCCAGAAAAAGAGTGGCCATGGCGGTGCCGAAGAGGGGCATCAGGTGAATGAATTGCCCCGCTGTACCAGCACCGACCACACTGACCCCTTGGTTCCAGCAGAGAAAGGCTCCAATGGAGGCAAATAGGGCGACATAGCCGATTGCCATGAGATTGCCGCTGTTGGGGATAAGTGAGGGTTCACTGAGTAGGTTAAACCAGTAGATGGGGCTAAGAATCAGAAAGCCGACGATTATGGTGACCAGCAGAAAAGTGGATGCCGAGAGGTTAGCTGGGCGGCGGCATAGACTGATGGAGTAGGTCGCCCAGATAAAGGCGGCAGCCAGAATCCACAGGTCGCCCGGGTTGATTTTAAGTGCCAAGAGGTTTTCGAGGCTCCCCTCTACCACCAGAAGCAGTACCCCACAGGTAGAGATCAAAATACCAGCCAATTTGCCCTGGGTGATAGGTGTTCCCGGTATGGTGAGTGACAGCAAGATGATGAAAATAGGGATAAAGCTGTTGATCAACAGCGCGTTGGTGGCGCTGGTCTCTTGCAGACCGATATAGACGAAGGTATTGAAGCCGGAGACACCCAGTGCGCCCATAAAGATGAGTGGCAGTAGATTGGCACGAATGACAGGCCACTGTGTGATCAACGACCTAGCGGTAAACGGCAGGATGATTGCCAGGGCAAGGGACCAACGCAGGTAGGAGAGGGTGATTGGGGGGATGTCACTGGCGAATGCGCGACCGATGATAAAGTTGCCCGACCAGAAGAGGGCGGAGCAGGAGAGCATCAGGTAGGCCAGGTTATTCGAGATAGGATGCTCTCCTTGTCTACTTTATCAGGTGAGTGCAGCCATCAGTTTTCGTAGAGCCTGACCTCGGTGACTTAGCCGGTTCTTCTGATCTGCACTCAGTTCAGCCGAGGTACAACCTTCATCAGGCACCAGAAAGAGAGGGTCATAACCAAAGCCGTTATCGCCCTGTGGTGCTGTCAGAATTCGTCCCTCCCAAGACCCTTGGCAGATGACCGGTGTCGGATCCTCGGCATGGCGCATATAGACCATGACGCACTGGAAGCGAGCACTACGCTCGGCTTCTGGAACATCTTTCAGCGCCTCCAGAAGCTTTACATTGTTGTCCTGGTCATTGCAGCCAGGGCCAGCAAAGCGGGCGGAGTAGATGCCAGGAGCCCCCTTGAGTGCATCCACCTCAATACCGGAGTCGTCGGCGATGGCGGGCAGGCCGCTGAGGGCTGCAGCGTGGCGTGCCTTGAGAATAGCATTTTCGACAAAAGTGAGGCCGGTCTCGTCGGCCTCGGGGATATCAAACTCTCGCTGAGGCAGTACCTTAATAGATTGCTCGGCGAGTAGCTGGTTGATCTCACGTACTTTTCCTGCATTGTTACTAGCAAGCACAATCTGCTCGCCGTGGTGATCTTGTGGCATCTCTGATCCCTCTATTGGGGTGAAAACTAATCGGGTAATTCTACCGTTTTAGTTGCTATTAGTGAAAGATGAATCTGCCGTGTTCGTGCTCGCAGTGAGTGATGGGCTGTAGTGATTTATAGAGAAGTAGCTAGGAGCCTGTCCGAGAATAGGCACCGTAGCGAGGGAAGTCTATTTTGAGTCATTTTTTCCGATCATTTGAGGCGAATAGTTACTCTTATTCAACGAAAATGAGCGGAAAAAAGGGCCGAAATGGGCTTTCCGCAGTAGGTGTCCTATTCTCGGACAGGCTCCTAGGTTAGGGTCATAGGTAACCTGGAGTAGGTGAAACCTTGACGCAACGCAATTGAATTCAAAATCCTGCACCCGGATAGCTACTTTTATCCAAGATTGCTCGGTACCAATTAGTCGGGCGGTGCTATTGTTATGGGGATGATCCTTCCCTTGCAGTAGGGGTGTTTAGATGTTGTCAGTGATTCTTCTCGGCTTTCTTGTCGGCATGCAACATGCGACAGAGGCTGATCATATGGCTGCAGTTGCCTCCCTGGCAACCCGCAGTCGTTCAGCGCGTGAGACGGCGCGGCAGGGGCTCTTCTGGGGTATCGGACACACCTTGACGCTGTTTTTCTTTGGCGGTCTGGTGCTGGCAATGGATAGTTTGGTGCCGCAGCAACTTTCACATCTGCTTGAGCTGGCTGTGGGGGTTATGCTGGTGCTGCTGGGGGGAGATGTACTGCGTCGGCTGATCAGGGATCGCATCCATTTTCATACCCATCAACATGGCGCGACTCAGCACTTCCATGCCCACTCACACTATCCTGGGAAACCTCACAATGACGCGGCCCACCATCACAAGCATCCAAAACGGTTGGCTCTACGCTCTCTGCTGGTGGGAATGACCCATGGCATGGCGGGTTCCGCAGCGCTGATTGTACTGGCACTGGAGAGTGTCTCCTCGACCGCTCAGGGGCTGCTTTACATTGCTCTGTTCGGGGTAGGCTCCATCTTTGGTATGCTCATTCTGGCAATGGTTATCAGCCTGCCGCTGAGATACTCCGCAGGTGCCCTCACCTGGGCCCACAATGGGCTGGTTGCTACGGTGGGGCTGGTGACGGTGGGGTTAGGTGGCAGCATGATCTACCAGTTTGGGGTTCTCTAAGCGCAACTAAAACAGTAACTATTCGTCTCATATAACCCAAAAAAATAGTTCCAAATAAACTACTCTGCTAAAGCGTCTATTCTCGAACAATCTCCCGCCTAATAGCTTATGGTGTGATCTCCGTCACGCCTATCTTGTGATATAACACACTGAAGTCAGTGCTAAAATCATGTAGTCTTTAATATACCAAGAAATTAAAGCTGCTCGTCGGCTCTGCAATCTAATACTAGTGAATCGTCATACCCCGCTACCCAAGGAGAAGTAACTAATGTCAACAAACTACTTTAACCGCATCAATGGTACAAATATTAGTAGTACGGATACTGGTCTTGATCAGTTAGTCGATACCATGAGTACTGAACTGGGGCTCGGGGGGCGTGTCTCTGATAAAGACTGGATGAGTGGAAATCGATCTGCGGATGCGATGAATCAGATCATTGTTGATGCTGTTGTGGCTACGGGTATTGCTCCTGACGGTGTATTTAGTGAGTCTGATGTTCGTACGCTTAACGCCTATATCCGTACCAATTACCAGGAAGAGTGGGTAGCACTCCATGGTGATGATGAAAAAGGGGAGGAGACGGGATTTCACCTGATACAGAATGATGGTGCATCCGAGCGTTATCGTGGCGACAACCTGACCAATACTGTAGCTGATGGGATCTATCATCTCGGCTTCGAGATTCAAGGTGACAATATTCTCAATGAAGATGGTGACGCCAATGCCAGCGTACAACAGTTGTCAGAGTGGCTGACGCAGTTCTGGACAGATCATTCAACTACCCAGACAGG
>JBEVXV010001236.1:0-5556 GCA_040505915.1 Sedimenticola sp.
TATCTAGATTGTATTGTCATCATCTGAGGAGTCATCAGAATCTCCGTGATCATCTATGTCCCTGCCTTGGTCTTCATCATCTTCATCGTCGTCTAATTCTAGCACCTCGTCATCTAGCAGCTGTGACACACTGCGTGGGACCTGTCCTCCATCAAACCAGTTCAAGTGGTATGCACCATCTCGCAGCTCCCAGCCGTGTCCATCTGGGAGATAAGATACTGGCGATCTTCTGTCGGCTCTTCTCCATAATGCAGCTACATAGTTAGCCCTCTTCATCTTATTTGTCAATACCTTGAAACATGGTGGCATGCTGCTGGGGTTTGCTCCTTTTATCTTTGCCATGGGATCATTGTCGTCCTTCGGTGCATAATGTCGTTTGAACAGTTGGTATCTGACATCATCAACCTTCGTCATCTTCGGTAGACCATATAGAGCACATACAAATGATTCTATTGTCGGTATGTATTCACCATCGAGTATGTTATCCTCTCCCATGTGCGAAAACGCCTCTGTGTATCTTACATCTTTCCGCATGATATCCAGTGGTTTCTGCTTCCCCTTGTTCATGAAGGACGCGGTGAAATCTGATCCCGTGAATGCGTGCAAGCCAGGCAGGGCATCCACCTCTACTGGTTCCATCTTTGAAAGCATCTGAGTGATGTTGATGTACCGACGAGTGTTATTTCCGCTCAATCCTGCATCCATCCATACTCTAGGTGTGACTTG
This sequence comes from Sedimenticola sp., assembly GCA_040505915.1. Taxonomy (GTDB): domain Bacteria; phylum Pseudomonadota; class Gammaproteobacteria; order Chromatiales; family Chromatiaceae; genus Vondammii. The sequence goes on from JBEVXV010001236.1 coordinate 727, forward strand.
GAAATGACTGACATGATACAATAGCAATATCATAACATCTGTGTCGTTGCTTCTGACGACGTACTGGAGATCAGATGCTTGATACTCTGTGTGAGTTTGTCGCAAATGGAAGATTAATCTTGTGTCCGCTTCTTCATGTTGACAACCATACTGGTGGAGTAGTTCATGGTACACAACTCCCTCTTCCTCTGTGAATTGATGACACTCACCATCTATAGCCAAATATACATCATGGTTCCTCAGAGTATCTGCATGGCGTGAACTCTTCCAATCCTCTGCCAGGTATCGGAAGAATGCATTCTTGAACGATGGTGACTGTAAGGCATGTTGCCAGTCTTTCGGCCTCTTCTGATCAGTGCCAGTCACTGCAAATGACATGTCTTGTGCTCCTCGTCTGTCTCGTTCACTTGTCTTCAGTGACGGCGTAACATACGTGTCACATACAAAGTGTACCGTGTTAGACATTGTACACAGCTGGTTGAGAATCATGGATCCCAGGCCGCCATACGTCGGAGGTACATTCTGCATGATATGAAGCATGAACATTGCGTCAACTAATGTCACATCTACGTCACTTGGCGGAGTGCTGTCATCAACTGCTTCTAACTTGTGCATGAGCTTTGATTTGTCTGTTTTGTTCATAGAGCCATCCACATGAGCAAGAGACAATGGAACTGGGGTCAGTGGATAGCAGAATACCTTTGACAGGTCAACATCTTCCATCGTGCTTACATACAGCAATCTTCCGAATAGATCCCTTGTACCCTTCAACTCGAGAAGTTTCTGATCTTTGCATGTGAGTTTGGTCTTCACTGCATCTGATGCGAAATTCTTCACCTTCCTGCGACTAATGGGCTTCTGAAATCGCAAGCCGTCTTCAAAAGAGCCATCTTTGAACTCCGCACACCAGGCTTCTCCTTTCTGAACACATCCCAGCAAGTCATCCCGGACATCTTCACTCGCTTGCTTCCCAGTGGTTAGGCAGTATAGGTTCACATCTGGCTCTTCTGTGCTTGTCACAAATGGGTTCATGGTCTTCTTTATGCCATCAATTACCTTCTGTATGTCAGCATTGTCTTTTTGGACTCTGTGTGGTCGAAGTTCTTTGGTGACATCTTCTTTTGACTTCAATCCAGCTTTCTCCAGCAGCAGCCCAACGATCTCACTTCTTGCCGCTCTAGTGATCATCCATCTCTTTCTGGCTGAATCTGAATGGCCAAACCTAGCAACTCCTGTTAGACGTGATGCAGCATCTGCGTTAATAGTTTGTTCTAGAGTTAGGTCAACAGCTGATCTAGAGAAGTCCTTTGTAGTTCGGCGGATTGACATGGCACCTCCTTCCAGCATCCCTTTCACACCTGGATGCGTGTGTTCAACATTCAGCAGATTCAGCTGGTACCGCACCATCCAGCGAGAGTAATTAGGGCGACTGGTCGCAAAGAATACTGGACACATTTCACTTAGTGCGTGGATGAAGAGTTCTAGGTCGTTGGTCCGACTGGCTCTGCTAAATCGGTGGTACAGGTTCACCAGATCGATATAGACCATCCAAAATCTCGCGGTAGTTCCATGTTGCCCATCCCGAGTGGCATCAATATATTCTGAATACCTTACCATGATGTCTTCGTACTCATCAGATCTCTCGATCCGCTGCATCAACTCAGGTGAAGGGTTATCTGAGAGTTGTGTCATTAGCTCTCGTAGTGTGTCTTCAATTTCTCCGTCGGTTTCTAGGAAAGCCCTGAAGTGCAGTATCTGGAAAGCAGTTGCCAGGGTGGTATGTAGGCGTTTGCACCTGTTAAGTAAAACACAAATTATACAGTACACCATGTACGGTATATTGATTTCTGTACATAACGTGATTACTAATATTGTGTACATCAATGCACAATACTTGGTATTTATATTGTGTCTACAATTTGCAACAAATGTGTATGCATGTACTACAACAGTATTATAGTAATAGCAATGATAAGAATACTTTGGCATAGGTACTGTACCTGTTATAATGCTTGCCATGAAGAAAGCCATTCAAGGATCCTGCCGCAAGCACCTCAGTCTCGGTCAGTATTTCCGGACCTCCAGAACCGTCCAGTAGGTATCCTAGTCCTCCAAAGTACGCCATCACGACGTGGAACGCCCCGAAGCATATGAAGATGTTATCATAGAGAGGCGATTCTGTTGCTTGGATCTGTAGTGCTGGCTTTGCTATGGCGAGGTCATATGTCACCACGATGTAGGGTTGGTTGCATTCCATAGCCACTCGCTGCGTCTGTTTCAGTGTTTCAGCTACAACATCTAGTCTAGTGGGGGGGAGATTTATATTCTCCATGTAACCGATCTGCTGCCTTGGTAGTGGATCCTCCGTCACTAACGAATTCCAGCCAGTCCACATTGGGGTTTTCTCATTCAGAGCAACATTCATCATCCAGAAGAGGTCACGATACTCTATGGTTGACATATGCGGAGGCCTTGGTATGCTGCGTACTTGATACTGGAATACGGATATCTTCGGCTTCTTTCTGTATGGTTCGAGGCTTACTTCTTTCAGAAGAAGTGATCGTCTGGCTGTATGACGCTTTGGTCCTAGCACAGCCACAGGCTCGGTAGACTCGATAGACTCGGTAGTGTGTTCAGGTTCATCTACTGTTCCCTCGCTTCCTGGAATAGTCTGATAGCATATGCCAACGGTGTCATGTAGGGTTTCTGCCCCGGATAAGGTCTCTGTGTTTTCATCGTAATTGTCCCATGCAAGACAGGTTGATAGATCGGCATCTTGACTCATACCATCCGGGAGAGCTTGGTGTCGGTCAGATATGTCTGTTGCAACTTGGGTCTCGATGGCCTCTACAGTGTGGTAGTTTATAGAATGCCCAAACCTGTTCAAAATGTCGATTATCTGCCGTCTTCCAGTGAGGCTCTTTATGCCAAGGCCTATGCACAAGTGCTTTCCTGGTTTGGTTCTGCCACGTGTAACTGCAAATACGACATCATCACTGACCGATTGTACTAATCTCTGGTTTCTCTCAGTTTCCGGTTTATTCGCAGAACCGGTGTACAACACGTTGAAGAAATCTCTCAGTTCGGTAGGGATTCCTCCTTGGCCATCACCTAACGCATGTGTGGTTAACGGATCAGGCAAGTCTGTTGCATTGGTGGAGAGTATCAATGACCGGATATAGGATGCTACTCGTTTGACCGATTCTTTATCAAAATTTGCTATGTGTTTGGCATCAGATGGAGCCAACTCATGGTGGTAGATGATAAGTCCTTCTTTGTTGCTGGTTTTGTGTGTCTTGAGGATTCCCGGAAATTGCTTCATAAGGTTATCGCACAGTCTTTGAGCTGTGTAAGAGGAATCTTGTCCCGCCGTGTCGGTGTACAATTTGAGTAATGATGTCACTTTCTCCGCACCCTGAGTTTCAACAAGGGTGATCCTTACATGTGACATTACAACCTGCAATGCCTGCTGGTGAGATAAAATTCGTGGCGATACTTCTGGCTTCACATGTGTTCGTTTGGCTCGATTGATGTAAGCCTTCCTACAGGAATGGTGGAATTTTAACTCTTTGGCTATAAGATCTTGGCCAGATATCTTTGCCAGAAATGCATGGTCCTGTAGTTTGGTCGCCGATTCTCTTATTGTGGCCTCTCCACTCTCCATTTCAAGGCTCCCAAGATATTCTCGGGCTCGTTTTGCATGATACTTAGACACAGTTCCACAGAAAATACAAACAGGTTGGTACACACCAGAAGTGCTAGTAGAAGGGTGTTGCACGTCTGTTCGAAGTATATGTGTATGATCATGGTGACTATCCTTGTCCGTTTTATCATCTTCTACATTCTTGGGAACTGCTGTAAAGTCTTTATAACAGCTAGTATGGTAACATATTGATGGGTCATACTTGTCTGGCAAAAGAATATTGTGGAATTTTGATGATTTAAGCCATGATCTTCGCTTGCCATCTGCTTCTTTCAGTCTTTGCCATGTATTGTCATCAAATACTTTCAAAGTTTCTGTGGTATTTCGGTCCACATGTATAATACATCGCGGATTAGTGGCATCCATAATTTCACTAATACTATAATCATGCACTATAAATGTCATCTAGATATCTGGTGTTCATGATGGATGTACATACTACTGCACCTGAAACATATGAGAGGAACCATGCATGTTACAACCACCACCAACTTACCATCACCACATTATACATTATTCAATATTGTTTAATTACATTAGGTGGCTTACTCATCAGTCGGTACTGTTACCGTTATATTTTATATTTTAAATATAATGGACGTCTATAGGCGTACGTATACATTTGCCACAGTGGGCAACTTTAGCAGGGGGTGGGGAGGGGGTTACTCCTCAGTCGGTAGTGTTACCGTTATGTTTTGGAATATTAGTTGCGATCATATGACACTTGACCATTGACAAGGTCGTAAGTACATGTACTATACCACGGCAAATCAGTTACGAGATATACTATGCATATCAGTTACACCAGTATAAAACTAGGCTGTCGCCATGCCAAGTGAGAAGAAATAAAGACTGCATGTACCATTTCGTGGAATGAATACTGGTGCTGGCCCAACTGATGCTCTGGCTCCTGACGGTGTAGTTCTGTTGTATGGCCAGGATCTAGTGTGATGAGGGTAGGTGCGGGGATCTAGTCGTGCTGGTATGACTGAAAAAAATATAATGGACGTCTATAGGCGTACGTATACATTTGCCGCAGTGGGCAACTTTAGCAGGGGGTGGGGAGGGGGTTACTCCTCAGTCGGTAGTGTTACCGTTATGTTTTGGAATATTAGTTGCGATCATAT
>JBEVXV010001236.1:5656-6807 GCA_040505915.1 Sedimenticola sp.
GGCAATTGACCATAAAGAGTAAGTATTTGTACTATGCACCAATATGGTATTAGGCCGTCGTCATGCCAAGTGCGAAGAAATAAAGATTACATGTACCATTTCGTGGAATGAAGACTGGTTCTGGCCAAACTGGTGTTCTGGCTCACATCTTGACGATTTATTCCGTTGTTGGAGGTCTACATAATTGCCAGCATGAGCAAATTTAGGAAGGGTTGGGAAGTTACTCACCAATCCGAGTACTGTTACCGTCCGGGTATGGGGACATAGACGGGTAAAAAATGACTATCTTCACATTCACAAAAAAATTGGGCAGGGGTTTGGGGCCCAGAACTGTTTTTAGTTTTTTTTCCAGGGTGGAATAAGAGGGGCTGTGGATTGTGGTTATTCAGTTTGAGTACCATTACCGTCCGGGTATAGGGACATCGACATGTTGAAAATGACCAAACCTCCACATTCACAAAATAAATGGGCAGGTGTTTGGGGCCCAGAACTGCATTTACTTTTTTCAGAGTGGGGATGGGGCGGGGTGCGGGTGGGGGTTGGGGCAATACTCATCATTCCGACTACTGGTACTGTTCGAGTATAGGCACATGGACACATCAACTATTTCAGCATTCACAGGTTTCAGATCAACAACAGATGAAACTATTGTGTAGATAATTAGTTTTAACTATTCACAAGTGTGTTATTGACATATAAAAAGGGATAGAACATGGTTAATTACCTGAAATATCTCCCAAATAGCAGATGACGGATAATGTTGTTGTTGTTGTAGGTGGTAGGTCGTCCATTCCTCCGCTGACTTTTCGGCTCACACTCGCAAAATAGACATTCGTTAGCCATCTTGATGATCAATCTTCGATTTCTTTTTAAAATACTGAGTCGAAATATTATTTTCACTTTAGAAACAGAACCATACATTAAAGAAATCTACTGATTGCACAGAATTGTATTATTGTCAAAATTAAGCGCCGCCTTGAAGCGATATTTAGTTTCCGAAATTTTCCAATATTTCAACAAAAATTCAATGCAACACCAAGTTCATATTGAAAATGATCCCATGTAATTTGTTGACCTAATAAATGTCGGTTTAGGCACCAAATTTATGATTCTACGACATTTATAAGCCAAAATCGACAAAAATGGTGATA
>JBEVXV010001237.1:0-8818 GCA_040505915.1 Sedimenticola sp.
AAACACTTGAATCGGTAAAAATATTAAAATTATTGAAATAAAAGTTTTCATCATTATTCCTTGAGTAGGTGGATATATTTTTAAACTAACGTTTAGCTAACCGGTGCCTGTTGTGCGCTTGAAGACACGTTTGATCTTAAAAAGAGCACCAAAACCAGCCGCCGCTGAGGACGCGCAGCGTCCGGTTGAGCTGATGGTTAGGCAATAATATTGGGGATTATTCATGATTTTGATTCTTGCAATATTCTATTAACTTTTTCCCAATCTATGCATTGCCTGAGAATCGGCCAATATAGTTTTGCTCTTGCAAAAATCATTAACTGCATTATTATCCCAAATGCAAATATTGTTCTTAGTACAATGCCACTTGTATTTGTTAATTCAGATGTAACTAAAATAATTATCAAGAAAACCTGCAAAAACCACCATGCCTTATTTTGAATGCCGAGAAAGGACTTAATTGTAATTATTTCAGTATCCTTAAATTGCTGAAAGCTTATTAATTGCATTCTTTGTAATTTATTAATTTTCATTATCCTATTCCAACAATATGCATTTTTTATGAGTGCGTTATCACCAATTAGTAATCAAAACACCATGTTATTATTTTGCCTAACGCCTAGCTCACCGGAAAAATGCGAGCGTGGCGAGTATTTTGTCCGGTGGTGCTACTGGTTAGCTGTATTTCTACATCAATACTGTGCATTCGCTACTCGCCTCTGACTTATAAATTACTATAGGCTTAGGTGGGCAAATTAATATAGCCCCCCAATAATTTTCGATAAGCTCTTCTACACCTGACTCAAGTCTTAATTCCCGACCATCTTTGCTATTTTGGTCGGCCACCAAGAAACATGTAGTATTTACATATTTGTTCTTCAGAAAAGTAAGCAATTGATCGCTAGTTGAGATTGTTTTTTCTAGCTCGACAATTCTTTCCTGATTGTATTCAAAATTGTGATTAAGTAAATCAAGGAACTTTTTGCGGTGCTTTGGACCTTTAAGCAAAGACTTGTATCTATCTACTCTGCGCTTATCTGCGAACTTCTGTATAAGAGCTTTCTCAATTGATGATATTTCTGCCATGGCTATTATTTTCAGCTAACGCCGCAATTCACCGGAGGCAAAAAGCATAGTGAGGAACGAGCGTCGCTTATCCGCGTGAAATTGCCTTGTTATGTTTATTCTTGAGTATTCCTATTGAAAAATAAAATCCACTGAAGCAGCATCTAAATTTTCGACAACATAGAACCATTTGCAGTGGAATATTTCACTCAACTCATCTTTATCTGTTATTTCCACGACAACATATTTGTAATGATACGTTGGTTTTTCAACATTAAATTGTGGATGTTCTTCTGAGAGGAACTGAAAAGAATAACCTGCCAGTTTTGATAGTAAGTGTGAAATTAATACTTCACTTCCTTCATCAGTTCTATCTCCTTTTGAGCCATCCCTCACCTTATACACTGTTGCCATCAGTAACACCTCAAATGAATTAAAATCTATAGAGGATACAAATATATCGAGCTAGATTAGGTGATCATTCATTATCGTCTTCACCAAACTCACCGTGATCTGAAGATATTTTCTTATCTGATCTAAAAGAAAAGAAACCAAGCTGATATGAAAACAGCAGAATTACAGCAGTAGCGACGACATTAACCCACGCATTGGCTATGCCATAAGCTATACCAAAAGGAACAATCAAATATGCACTATAAGTAGGGCTGTTAGTGCGGAATATTCCTAGAATTATGCAAAACATGCCTACGACAAATAATATTATCGCACTTAGCCCAAGATGATCTTCCATACATGCTCTCCATAATTAAACATAACGTCAAAATCAGTTGCAGTTTAAAGGGGCAGGTCTTTTGCGTCTTTTTGCAAAAGGCATGACGATTTAAACTGTCAGCTGGATTTCTTGGTTATGTGATTTGATCTCATTAGCGCATCTTCAGCCATACGTTCCAATAACATTGGTAATTCTTCCATAAGCATAAACGCTTCCTTTTCACTTCCAATCCATTCTTCAACCCATTCGCTACTAAGTGACATTTCCGTCATCATTCTCATATCTCGTATGATCTCTCTTGCACCATCCCAGTCTCCAGAGCTAGCGCGGCGGTATGCTTCCATTCCTATTTCATACAACCATGGCATTTGGTCTTTATAGAAACTTAAAGCAACCAAAATACCTACAGCGCTACCTGATTTACTCGAAATATTGCGTGTTAGTTTTTTGATCAAATATGGATCTACGGCCCTTTTATTTTTTATTGATTTAGGTGATCGCCCAAGTTCTTTAGCAATACGCCTAGGCATTACCTCCATGAATTCGTGAATAGCCATTTTTGACATATCATTCCCTGACATCATCACTCTATCTTCTAGCTTACTTAGTCCACTTCTCACATCTGTTACAGCTGACACCAAATCAGCTAAAGACCTTTCTTCGGGGTTTTCACTTTGACGCAGGAATTGTAAATCTAGTGAAACTGAAATAGGGGTTTCTATATCATTTGGGTTTTCTTCAGAAGCCTTTATTTGAGCAACTATTCCTTCTTTTGCTGCTTCAACACTATCCAAATCATGGTGATCGAAATGAATGGTTCTTGTACCAGCAACATCAAAAGGAATTCTTTCGCCTTTTTTGATAATTTGGACGAGCGGTTTTCTTATGGCATGCCTTATTGCCAACTCATAAAACACGTTCGGATTAGTGTCTGTAAGGTCTGCGATAACTAACGGGTCACCTACAACATGCTGAATTACTTGACTCGTAATAATACCCGGCTTATCTATTTCATCAGCACGGATAGCTTTATAGCCACATGCTTCTACGGCTGGGCGAATAATATGGCGTAAAACTTGATCTGATCGTTTTCGAACATCAGATTCAGCTTCTCCTATTGGAGAGATTACGAAACAAGATTTATTTTCTTCAGACATTGTTGAATCCTTTGTTCACATAACGCCGCAAACACCGGTGGCAAAACCAGAGCGACGAAGGAGCGGCGGTTATCCGTGTGGTTTGCTTTGTTAGTTTTAATATGCATCCTTAAGGGAGCTTTACTGTATGCTAATTCTTTGGATGACCGGAACGGTTGTTCCAGTAACATCGGTTTGTTGAATAGTATGACAAACGTCATCTCTCACTGAAAATGATACCGTTCTATCAGCCATTTTTGCTGCTAGCATAATGCTAAGGGCACCTTTAGCATCATGATTCGACTGTACTGCATATGCTGTTGGACTAGAACAATTAGCTGGATTCACTGTGCTGCCAATGGGAGTAAACACAACACTATTATCTGGATATCCAGCAAAAACTCTATCAATTTTTGCACTTGTCCATATTGGAGCAGAAAACACTTGAATCGGTAAAAATATTAAAATTATTGAAATAAAAGTTTTCATCATTATTCCTTGAGTAGGTGGATATATTTTTAAACTAACGCCTACAATCACCCGACCAAAATTCGCGCAGCGAAATTTTGGTCGGGTGTATTGTTTTGTTAGGGTTCTTTCCTTCCTATACTCCATATGGATTTAGACCAAATTAAGAAAAGCACGAACAAGCCAAATCCGCCTATAAACAAAAAAACATTTATAAACCTATTGATTGGATCGAACTGAACTATGTTTTCACTAATTCCGTTTTTCACAGTAGACAGTTTAGCCGCCTCTTGAAAAGCGGTAAGTTCTACCCGAACACGATCAATATCGCTATAGGCATCAAAAAAATAGAATAGGACAACAACATTGAATGCGATGAATACAACACTAAGAAGCATTTTTTGTACAAAAAGAAATTCATGCGCCCTTGCTAGAATCCAGCCAACCATTCCCAGTAGAACAAAAACGTAAATATTCCAAATCGTATTGATACTACTTAGCAAGATCCCATAGATAGAAATTACATCCTGAACCGATAAAAGATACTTTACGCTATCTATCATTGGCTATTTCTCCACAATGATGCCTGGATACATGCCACAGGAACAAGGCATGCCTGCTCTGCCTGGACTAATGGTTGGATTTAGCCAACATCCGTTAAACTGATTTAGTGCGCAGTAGAACTCCGCGGCTCTTCCATCACCTCCCTCACAAGACGCAGAGATCGACCATGCTTCATCTAAAAGGTTAATTCCGCCTCCTAACCATCCATCTTTTCTAAACCAAGAGTGAGCGTTATGCATCTCTTGTGGAGCCAAATGCTGATAACTTAGTTCTTCTAATTCTGCCACAAAATATTCATCACAATAATCTTTACTTTTTCCGCTCTCATAACACTTATCGTGTTTCCTGCAAGCCCTGTCCCACGCATCCACTGGCCTAGGTTCAAAGCCTGTCAGTGGGTAATTTTCACCGCACCAATTACCGTAGACAGGTGCGCACTCAGCACCACCAATAGGATGCAAAACGGTAGAGCATCCAGAAGCCGCAAGTAGAGTTAAAAGAGCGATGGCTTTTAATTTTATTAGACTACATGTGTTCATTGCTATGAGCCTCCTAATATCTTCCTGAATTAATAGCACCTGTCCATTCGTTTCTTTCCTCTGTCACCGGTTTTCACCGTAACCCATCCTGACTCTTGAAGCTTATAGATACCATTGGCCACGGCTGAAAGTGCAAGAATCCCTGCATCTGCGACGTTTTCAACTGGACTCCACGCTTGGTGTAAAGCCGTCTTTTTACTATTTTCGTCGTATGCATATTTCGGGTTTATTGTCTTGAAATACGACAAGATAGAATCTTTCAGCATTCTACAACCCCTAGAGCGGGGTTCTTTCATTGACGCTAATTTACGTAAAAGGACAGAGTCACACTCATAGGCCCCGCCACCCTTTGCCATGTAGCATATGTCATGTTCTTGGCATGCTGCATCTATCTTATCTACTGGGTTGATTGATTTTAAATGAGCTATATGTTTTGTAGGTTCTTGCGTCGAGATATATGGCACGTTTGGACCACAAAAATGACCATGAATAGGCAATCCATCCCCCGTTAACTTTTTATCATCAACTGCCGTAGTTGCGCATCCTGTGAGCATTACTGTGCAAAACGCTAATAAAAACTGCTTCACTTCTTTCTCCCTCGTGAGATGTTCTTTGCAAAACCCTAACGCCGCGCTCTGCGGCAATTTTGGAGCGCAGCGGAAAAATTGTCCAGCAGCAGCGCCTTGTTATGCCAAGCTGTTTACTCATATCACTCTTGATCTTTTTCAAACAGCAATTTCCCAACCCACCAAATTGATTGGCCGAAATTGGATATCAATTGCTCTCCTTGCCTCAAAAATGACTTGCTATCGTCAATCCCAGCGAGTGTTAGGGCTTCTCCGATCTTAGAGCTAGTTGGATGAGCATCACCTAATCGCATATCATATGCACCTACTATTGGACCAAAGACTTTGCGAGCTGTATCAATGCCAACTTTCTGAGCTAGCACATCTTGTAAGAGCTTATTTGAACCCAATTTTTCTTTATTTGAATGTGTTGATAGCTTGCGTAGTTCTCGAACATCAAGTCGATCAGAGAAAACGCGAACAATTTCCTTTGCCAATCTCAATAGTGATGCTTGATCCTTACTTGCGAAGCGAGAAATTTGCTTCATAGATTCTAAGCGATCTATATCATGCGAGAATAGGGAAACATTGAACTCTCGTCTAAACCCTCCCTCAAGCATGCCCATGACCTCGAATAATAGCTCTTCAGCAGCGTGGGTAGAGGCTGGTTGAGCTTTCACTTGTGAAGCTAGTAATTCGTTTGAAACCTTTCCATCAGGGACAACATTTTGGGCTGCCCAAAAATGCTGCTCCCATGCAGGAAGACGAGCAACGTCATAAGCGTAAACGGTGACTAAATCAGATGAATTTATTCCGAAGTGAATCGAATATCCAGATGTAGATTGAATCGCACCTGTTTCAGCCGTATACCATTTTAAAGAAAAGCCACGAAGACCGAGAAGTTCATTTATAATGCTTGAGCGAAACCACAGCCATCTACCAACATCTTCATTGTTTAATTCAGCTGACGCCACACGCGTACTATCGGTCTCGACTATGAATTGAGGTAGGTTTGTATCTGCATCTCCTCTGACGCGCTTGCTTATTCCTTGGTGCTCAATCCACTCATCGCGCCAAAACTCGCCCTCCACTCGCACACCATCATAGCCACCACGATGTCCCTTGGAGCTTTCATAATCGGTATTGTCGTTAGATTCTGGCCCCATCACTGGCGCGTCTTCGTCTTCATCAATATCAGTTCGCCAAGCACGGAACATAGCGACACTGCCACCAAAGACATCATCTAAACTTCGAATCAATAACTCATACCGACCACCGTCTCGCTCATCTTGATGCTCTTCCAAACTAGCGTATTCACTAGCTTCAAGAGATGCCACATTTTCAACTCTTTGGCGGTAATATGTGAGGCGCATTGATAAGCCCCTAGCGGCCAAGTAGTCGAGAAGGTACTCTCTCTTAATCTCAATCAGGCTCTGTTCACCTTTTTCGTCTAGTACTTCTCGCGCGACTATAATGAAATTCTCTTCTGGTCTTACCCAGTTAGCCCCTTCTTTTATAAGACGAAGCGCAACAATTAAGTCTGGGTTTAATACCCATAACCTTCCGCCTATTACTGGTTGAGGGTGTTCAAAGACAAGGTGAATTCCGATTGGTTCTTTGTCATTCCATTGGTACTGTTCAATAGAAGAATAATAACCATCTTCGTAAGCATGGGGTTGAACGGTACAACCGATCCCTATATCACTCCAGCTAGCTTTCTCTGCTATTTCTCGATGCTCTGGAGGAAAGGCCACAGACCCGCATCCAAAGTACTCGCTGACGTATCCGGTATGCTGAGAATTACCCTGCTCGTCATTAATTGATGCTCTCAAAGGCACCCAAGTTGACTTCGAAAAAGTTCGGCGTGTTTCCTTTTTTTGAAGAATCCAATCTTGGTTCATAAATCGTCATTTCCTTTGGGCATAACGCCTACAATCACCGGCAAAATAAAGCGTAGCGAGGAACGAGCGCAGCTTTATTTTGTCCGAGTGGATTGTTTTGTTAGCTGCTTTTTCCAACATTCAACCCTGCGGGGTAAATAGATGATAAATTTTCTTGTGGTCCATACGGAAACATCACACGAAAAATCGGATGTACGCAGAGCATGTCATTTTCTGAAACACTAAGGTGGCTGTCATAGTTGTATTGAAACTGGCCAATCTTGTATTTTCCTTTGTTATCCACGACCTTCCCAATTGCCCCTATATCTATCAGCATCTTTATATAATTAAACCGATCAGAATACCCCAATGCTTTTCCTGACTGATTGAATTGCTTGTGAAGCATTCCATATTTAAATATCTCGGGTAGATGTGGCAATGCTCTAGAACATGCTTCAGAAGCCTTTGGGTGCCTGTGATTATAAGAGGCAAATATCTCTTGTGTAATTATGTGTCCAGCATCGATAACAGCGGCATGTATGGATTTTTCGCTTACTTCTGTAGTTGCTGAATATTCATAAAATACCTTATTTAGAATCAGAAACAACTGGCGTGGCAGCAACTGTGTATGGCGAAGCATATAAAGGAAACAATTCTCTACATTTCCATTTGCTAGTTTTGTCTCAACGGGCAAGAACTCTTCAAGCAAGCCAAGGGCGTTGCTTGGCTCTCTCAAATCAACCTCAGACCATTCTAAATATTTCTTATTGTTATACACATATAGATATGAAAGAAATCTCTTCGCAGAAAGTGAAATTAATTCGCGTGCGCTCCAGCGTAACTTTGTGGCCTTAGCAAAGTCTTTTATGGGATTGGATGATAGCTCTACAAACTGAAAATAGTATTCTCCAGGTACACTAAAGCGAACCTGTATTGGGCTTGCTTCTTCGCTAACATTGCCTACCCATTTTAAGAGTCCTTTTATGGCAGAGGCTGTGTCAGGATCTTCTAAGATATAACCTTCTGATTCCAATGAATCAATCAGTACGATAGCCTTAAGTTTCGACTTTTTTAAATGGTTTAATAATTCATTTTTTGCATCAGTGTAAGAAACACTATGTAATCTTCGGATAAAATCAGCAATTGTTCCTGCTGTTTTGCCTTTCTGTGTTTCCCGTAAAGTATCAAGCAACAGCCATGCTAAATGGTCGGGCGTACTTTCTGGACTTGCTCCAATTTTACCTAAAAAATCCTTGGCGAGTTTTAGTTCAGCATATTTTTTAACAGCTTCACCAAGAATAATTGTTGAAATCACACTCTCCCATAGTTCTGATACCGCTTCAGGATATCTTCCTCCTATTGGTATTCCGTTAATAGCTAGAACGATCTCTCCTAAGCATTTTGCTTTATCTATCTCGACGATCAAATCATCTGGATTAGTAAAATATGTACTATGCAGAAAGGCCGTTTTTCCCGAACCTCTACGCCCAATAACAACATTTCTATTTTTATAGTATGAAGAAACAATATTTAGGTCGGCATCAAACAATTCTTGCTTAACTGACGCGTCATGTATGATCCCAGCATTCAAAGGCGAGAATGGTCGACCTTTTTCCACATGCTGCTCTAGCACTTCAGGATTAATTTTTGTCATTTACCCTCTTTTCCTTTCACAGCTAACAGCTGATTATACGACACGCACATGTATTGGTGTTACTCGACACGCACGGATAACGGAATAATATTGCATTTGTTCTATTCATGTTCTACATTTTCCATATCACCAACAAAATATGGTGGCAAAAACCAATGCCAGGGAGTATAAAAACAACCGATGCCCGTATTGATGCTTTTTGGGTGAGCTATC
>JBEVXV010001238.1:0-4272 GCA_040505915.1 Sedimenticola sp.
TAGTTAATAAATATTGGGTCCTCTGCCGTCCCATTCTCCATTTCTTGATAGTCGCTGTCTGTCCCGCTCGTACCGCTCGTGATGGTTGAATCGCTCGTATCGCTCGTGACAGAACCCGCGTCTTCATTTAGAGTGGTCAAATCCATTATTATCGGTAGCCGCATGGGCCCCGACGTACCCGCCATCACAACTGGTGTCGCCTGGCGGACTAGTAAGGCCACCGCCTGTGGATCCCCCTTGGTGTACATAGCGTTGTACTGCCATCCATTCTTTTCAACAAATTCTTTTAATGTGACTGTCGCCATCGTCCTATTATTGAGTTACTTGCTTTGATTCAAACTTTTGATGTGTGGTCAAAGTAACTTCACAGCTATATGACATGCGTTGGGCAGCGGGTCTCCATTCTGGGTACACGCAATCTAACTTCCCGTCACTGGAATCTTGGCACACACTTACTGCTATCTGATTACGGACCAATTTCCATTTTGAATTAATTATTACTCTCTTTTTGCGTATGTTTCAATTTTGGGTTAATTACTGCTATCTGATTAGAGTCCCATTTCAGTTACATGTATGGATTAACTAAAACAAGTTCAACATATTACAGTTTACTGCACACCGTCAAGAAACAGACTGCACACCGATAATAGTTTCAGTGTCCAAGCATCAGTTAATACTATATGGTGACATACATGTTAAATACAGTTCATATATTTAAATACAGTTCACATATCTTCACTTACATGGGATTTCAGATCCCACATAAGACTTGTTCATTACACCTACATGTCGTATTAGTCTCTTCACCAGCCAGGTACTTGAGGTACAAGACCGGACTCATATAATTATAAATTACATGTACATGTATATAGTCGGGTCACCAATTGATGATTATTTACAGATGATTATTTACAGATTTCACCGCGAATCTCCTCTTATCCCGAAGCGCCACTATCTCCGTCTCATCGGCGATTCAACGACGATATCGCCACCTTGTCATCTGGCGAGGGGGCAAACTGGCCCCCTAGGCTGCGACCAGCAGCTTCGTCTCCATCAGACGACGCCAAATCGGCCTTCTCCCGACGTTCGACCACAACATTCCCTTCGCCATGACAACTAGCTAACATTGTTTGGCACCTTTTAAAGGCCCCCCGTCTAAGACATTTGCAACAGCATAACGCTGTCACCCCAATTAAGACAAGTGTTCCCAGTATAACCGATGTATAGACCCATGGAGATGTGTGTTGACCTTCTAGTCTGACCTTCTTATAACCCTTCACATAATCAATAAACATGGGCATGGGTATCTGTTTCAAACCCCTAATATCGGTTGGGATTTCTACTGATGTTACATTGGGAAACGTTGAACTAAAGTTGTACCATAGGGAAAAACTGGAGATGTTCCGTAGTTTCAACAAGGACCCCATAGTATCTTCCACATGACCTTTGACCTCCCGTTCATAGTAAGCTGGCAGGCTTAAGTAATCATTAGACGCTCTACATGACATATTCAATGTTATGACTCCCAAAGGAGCAGGTACGGTGAAAACGCCTCGATGGTTTGATGTATCCTGACAGACGACGGTAAACTTCATATTACGCCGGGTAGCAACGACCCACATTCCAGAACGAATGTACTTTGCAATAGGCAACTTAGTGTCAATGATAACGGTGCTTTTGCAATAACGTTTCATGTTTTCGTTATGCTTAAGGAAAATGGCAAGGACACAGGTTCTGCTGAGATTAGTTTGATAAATCGCTCTCTTGGGATTGCATGCCATTACATCGTTATTATTACATGCAATGTATTCGTCATGCGATAGCAATGTATATTTTGTTCGATCAATGTTGATCATAAGAGCATCCGATTCCAGTTCGTATTTGGCCATCATATCCATATCTGTGTTTGCAAGACTAACGTTATGTATGGGCATTGGAAAGTTCTGAATTTGATAGATTTCATATCTCTCCTTGCGATCTAGTAAAGGTACCGAAATTACGACAAGTATTTTACTACCGTGCAGATAAGTTGTACATGTTAAACTGTTATAGAAATGCCATATATCGTGTACTGGATCGGCAGCCAGCTTCAAGTGAGATGGTATTTTGTTCTTTATGTCGATCAATAGAGCTCGCAAGTTTCGAGGTGTGATGGTACTGGGCGATAGATGTTTTAAAGAGAGCATATTTAGTTCTGATCGTAAATTTTCAAGGTATAATATCGCGTTTTGACTAGCCTGTCTAATTTCGTCCATGATTAATTTAAATTGTAAGTACGTGTTCAGAAATTGTTCTAGCCTAATGAAACGTGCCTGAAACAATTCCTTCACCTTCAATATTTTGTTGTCAAGTTTTTGAACGCAAACAATCAAATCAATAATTGCCCTACGATTTTCTGCGATTTGAATCCGGGATAAGTTTAATACAGTCATGCTATATTCTAGATTGTGAATGATTTGTTCTTGATTCGTTGCCAGATCGTTGACGGACTTTTGGATGTGGTCCAAATCAGCGTCACTTAAGGTTCCAAATAGAAAACTCATAGCCCGTCCTATTATTGGTAGTAATGAACGTCTGTTTCTATGGTTCATTCGGTTCTGTGGTCTAATGGACTGATAATCGAGGAATGTGTCGCGCACTGTTTGGTAAGTACTATTTAATATCCATATTTCTTCATATAGGCTGTTAAAAGTGTATTCATACCCCGTCTGATTCGTCCGTCTATAGTAGTCTGTAATTGATTTCATTATTTCTTGTGTCTCGTCTAGGTCTCGGTTTATTTTGTCAATAAAGACTTCGTACGGTCTTAGGTCATGTATGAACGTCACGAGCCAACGTGCATTGTTGGTAGATATTTCATTTGTCCTATGAAACACAACATTTTCATGGACTACCAAACTCAAAACGCTGTTAGCCAGTGTGCCGACGATTAGGAATGTGTAAGCCATGTTGTAACTGTCCGTCCGTTACAACCTGAAAATACACACAAAAATACTACGTTACACACCTTATATCTCCTTGAACTTCACACATAATTATAGGAAGAATCACCTATATATTGTTTGATCTGTCATCTATCTACTATACCATAGGAACGATCACCTATGGACTATTTGATCATATACAATAATATCCCTGGTTGCAAACACTCCTGGCAACCACCACCCACCATACATAGTTATGAAGCCTACATTAAATCGGAAATCGCTTGAAACAACTGCTCGATTTTTAAGCGTAATTCGTGTTTCTTTTGCGATTTCTTTGTCCTACGTTTATTTTGTAATGACTGAACCCTCTGAACACCTGTCGGTACTTCGACCTCATTTGCGGTTATACAATCGTCAGAGCTGTTCACTGACTCGTCATCTGACTCAGACTCATCTGAATGCTCATTAGAGACATGTACATGAGAACAGTCCATGGGCGTCTCTACTTCTCTTTCCGGTTCAGGAGGTAAGCCATCGCCTGTGTTTCGATCTTGTTGGGATTTTGTTTTACGATGTTTTAGCCGTTTGGCTAATTTGTTCAACTGAATGTCATCTTCACTATCAGAGTCTTCCGAATGGCCCAGTTCCTGTTCGGCCATTCTCTGTTTTCTCCACCTCAGCCTTTTGGCCAATTCCATTAGTGGAATGTTGTCTTCATCATCTGAGTTATCTCTCTCTCGTACATATTTCTGTGCAACCTTCGAGAGAGGACTATCCTCATGATCAGACTCTTCTCCTTCATCTTCTGACTCTGAGTCTTCGGGTGGGACTACGTACGCAGCTTTGCGTAGGGGTCGACCATCAGCGGTCTTGGGAATGTCCCACTCGTCAATGTGCGCTGCTCTCAACAGCTCAGCATGGACCCTGCTAGTGGTTCCGTCCAGCTGATTCTTTATCACGTACGACAATGGTCCTTTCTTTTCTATTATTCTATAGAAAGGTTTCCATTTGATATCCAGTTTACCCTTCCGCTGGTTGTTACGGTAGTAAACAGGATCATTGACCTCAAAGTCAATAGCTTTTGTACCCCTATCAGCATACTTTGCTTGACGCTTTTTCGCCTTTTTCAGATGTCTCCTCACCAAGGTGAATGACTTGTGCTGCTCTTGTAGAGCTATTTGATGCAAGTCATCGCCTTGGTATTTCCTACGTGGTTTCATTAAGTTGTCAATTGGTAGGACAACGTCTCTGTTGTATAATAGGAAGAAAGGGGAGAACTTTGACGAAACACTAACATTAAATCTCACGGCCGCTAAGGCCTGGTTCAGATAGAGGTCCCACGTTT
>JBEVXV010001239.1:0-2478 GCA_040505915.1 Sedimenticola sp.
ATTTATAGCTTTCCAGAATCCATTTTGGTCGATTTCTGCTAGGTTATCAATACGGTTGTTTTCTTCCATTTCGAAACGTGCCTGCGATTGTCTTAGTATACGTCGAAATTCGCGTTTTGCGTCTTTGTACTGGCGATATGATACATTATCGATGTTTCTCGGCTGACCACATGAAATCCATGTATTACGAAGGGATTTCATTTTTCGATGTAGTTGTTTGAGTTCATTTGACCAATACGGTTTCAGATATGGTTTAAACTTGCGTTTTGGTAATGTTGTCTCAGCTGATTGACGTATGCATTCGCACAGATTATCATATGCATCATTCACGTTATCAAAGGGAATATTTTGTGTTGTGAGCAGTATGTCCAAGTTTTCTTTGTATTTCATGTTACATTGAAGTGATGTCCATTTGTAATTAGTTTTTGTAAACATGTCGTTGTTTGGGAGACTGTGATTTATAGTTTGTATGTTAAGTGACACAAATATAGGAAGGTGGCGGGATACATTGAGCGGTGCATCCTCGAGAATAGTACATTGTCGAACATCAGCTACCATGGAGTCGTGGATAAACATGTGGTCGATCAAACTTGGGCTGCCCGTCCCGTATGGGTAGAATGAACTATCTGGCCCTTCGTATACGTCGAGTGATGTGACACTTTGCAGATTGAGACTATGGAAAGAGTTTGCCATGTACGTGTCGCGTTCTCGTGCATCGATTGTACATGTATGTGGATTGAGTGTGTACTTGGCATTGAAGTCTCCCATTAAAGTCACTTTTCCATCATTGGAATATAAGGAGCATATGTCGTACAACTTATCGATATAGTCTTTAAATGTTTGAATAGGATATCTGCTAGTTGGTAGATATACTTGAACGATGTACAGAGTTTCATTGGGAAATGTTAACTTGATGACAGCTATTCTGTCATCCATTGTTTGTATCGGTTGCACAAATTGGTCCAGTCTTTTATGCCATAATATTGCAACGCCACCCTTCCCAACTCGCCTGTTGTTGAAACATTTCACATCATTATCAATAACAATGTGTGCACGATAGTTGTGATTAAAATTGTCCAGGATATTTGAGTTTTCTGGTTTTAGCCAATGTTCACTTATTCCACATATATCGATGTTCATGTTGTCTAATTCATTGTCTAAATACGGAATTCCCGTCATGATGCCGGTGGCATTCCACGAAATTATGTTTAGAACTGCCATTGTGTGGTATAAGGGAGATAACTCAAACAGGTATGCGGTTTCACGAATTGTTACGCACTATTGTCGTCTATCTACAAACGGGCGACCTTGTCGCGCTCTCCATTGTTTGCACGATACACCGTCGGGCCAGAAATCTTCCGACTCCACATATTGCGCATGCTCAGCCCATATGACTACTAAAGCACTCAGTGAATCTGTCCGTCTGGTGTTGAATATAGTCACATGGGTACATTTTACGTCGTTGACGTCTAGATATTGTTTTATATCATCTTCAGTTGAGTCTGGGTGCACATTACCAAGATAATATTTCATCAGCGGTTTTCGAGTGACGCCGCGGAATCCACCCGTGTCCGCGGCTTGGGGAATGACGTTCGAATTGTTTGTCAGGCGTTGTTCATGTTGACGCTGTGGTTGACGTTTTTCGCGTTGTTCGCCGTTTTCACCAGCTGAACGGCGGGAGACTTTTTGCAGTGCACGTGCATAAAGCATACTGCCACTATCTAAGCTTTCATTCGATGCGCTCATGTTATTTTGTTGGTCAATGTTATCAGTAAGACTTTCTGTTTGTATATCACATTCAATTAAATTTGCTGAATTGATTGTGCTTTTATTTTCAGGGATGTTAAAACTCGGCGGTAGTACGTGGTCATAAGTAACTTGAACGTCAGTTGCAACGTCATTCTGGCTTGGGGGGTTATCTGTTGTACGTGCCGCAGGGGGGCGCTCATATCTCACACCCTGGTCATCACGTAGAACCAATGTAAATAATTTGGGGTCTGGCGTAATTATCTCGGTATGGACTCGGGCTTGATCTTCGCACGTCAAATCAATGTAATCTGACGTCAGTTGGTCGTTACTTGCGTTAACACTGCATGTGGACGGTTTCGGTTGGTTCTCGGCATTGGTCGTAACCACGCGATGTGTCCTATTCGTGTTTAATTGTTCGAAGTGTTTTGATTGTTCTTCGCATACATGTTGTTGTTTTTCTATGGACGTCATAACGACGTCGCATAGCCGGTCGATTTTTCCGGATATTTCACATGCGAACAACTTCATACACGTTTCTAGTTTTGTAAAGTTTGCATCAGGCGCCCTCTTATCAACTTGTTTTACTTGTTTCTGAATATCATTCAACAGTGATTGATGTTGATTTACACTTTTCTGCACATTTGCTACTATAACGTCTGATGCGTCACATTTGTTACTTATGTCTTTGACTTGCGTTTTGACGCTGATCTGTCCAGATGCGTTTTTGTC
>JBEVXV010001239.1:2578-3757 GCA_040505915.1 Sedimenticola sp.
AACGTGTTTTAAGCCTGCAGCCAGTGATTTTGTTGCTAAATTGTCTCGTTGTTCTTTTACAGTTACGTTTTGAACAATTGCGTTTTTACAAGCGTCAAGCTCTGATTTTATAAGCATGATGTCCTTGTTCATTGTATTTGTTATATCACGAACATATGCTTTTGACGTTTCTGTTTCGGATTTTAGCATGGTGATGTCCGTTCGCATGGTAGCGATGACGTTTTTTAATTCTGCTACCTCCAACTTAAGTGATGACACATGTGCACTGTGTTCTAGACTGGCACCGCTGACTGTATTACGCCTAATCGGTGTCTCAGCATAGCGCGATTTTTTGAATAGATACTGTATGCCTTCAGTGTTACCACATATAAATTGTGTTAGCTGATAGCAGTCAAGTGCAATTTTGTCTGTTAACGTGCTATTTGACGTATTACGGCGAGATATAAGAACGCCGGTTGGGCCGTTTTCCATTAATTTAGCTCTCTCGGCGAGTTCGCTTCGGTAACGAGTTAAAGTTTCGTCGCACGATGTTGTTAATAGCAGAATTTTGGATAAATATTCGTCTTTTGTTAGGCCATCCAGATCAGTATATAGTTTGTCGTACGAAACACCACTGATCCGAAATACGGCAGCATTGTTGAGCTCAGTTTGTATATCGTTTATCGTTTTCCCGCCAAATGGAGAACCAAACAACGAATCGTCGTCATTGTCGGCATTGGTACCATTGGTGGGGTTCCGCTGTCCACACTGTATATCTCCCGCTGAGTCCAATATCGGGGAGCCATTCTGACCGGTGACGTTGGTGTGATGGTAATCGTGACATGTACTGCCACTAGCATGGTTTTCTGGTGAGGCGAATTGCTTCACAAAGGTTTGATCCTGGTCAAATTGTATTGTATTCTTGCCGCTGGCCATGTTGGCGCGCGTTTATTTGCTGTGCTTCAAATACACAGGTACGTATTATACGCCCTTCCTATACAGTATAGTGTTCACTCATGCGTGACGATTTAAGCGTCGTGTAGGGTGTACATCCGGGAACGATAATCTTCCAACACCCCACCCACTAGTTTATACGAGGACGCCGCAGTTGACCTATTGTCACTTTTTCATAAGTCGGATGCAAATTATGGATATAGTATATGAAATAGTACCTCTAGATCATCAGGTTGTATAATCCAT
>JBEVXV010001240.1:0-32389 GCA_040505915.1 Sedimenticola sp.
ATTCGCTTTAGAAGATATTGCTGCACCCAGATAAGCACAGTAACACTAAGCAGTCGGGTAACAAGTGAACTAACACTATTAATAAGGATCACTTTTTTACTAATTAAAACACGACCATTCAATTTTTAATAATTCCCTTTTTTTTGTAGTAAATAAAAGCTGCTACACTCATACCAATATGAGCGAAGAAAAAATGTGGTGTGGTGCGAAGTCCCCATTCTGTGACACTTTGCATTAGACTACCCATCAGACCGAGAAATAGTCCCAGACGAACATGATCAAGTAAGTCTCCATTAACTTTAACAAGCTTAGTTCCGGAGATATAGAGCCAGCGACCAAATAGCGCTATTAACAACACTAACCCTACCACGCCTAATTCAACAGCCGTAATCAGATAAAGGTTATGTGCAGGTGCTTGCTGACGATTAGAATTTGGTGCAAAATCAATGCTAGGATAGGTTTCGGAATCGTAACCTGCTTTCTCGGCATAACGGTTGCTAATCCAGTAACTCCAGTTATTCAACCCTACACCGAAGATCGGATTATCTTCCAAAGCAGGTATCCCCTTTCTAAAATAACTGCCGCGATCACCTTCTTCGCTCATGTACTCGTTTTCAAACTCAAAAGATGCATACCTTGAATTTAATGAATCCCACGACTTAACGACCATCAGAGAACCAATCACTATAACTAAGGCTACCAAACCAATATTGCGTGCAGTCCACTGAAAACGTATATTCAGTATAATTACCAAGAATGAAAGAACAACTAATGATGCAAAGCCTGTACGGCTAATTGTCAATATGATGACACCTGCGATCGAAACGCTCGCCAACAGACACAATTTCCGTAGCCGCGATGAAATATCTGGAGCAAACGATGCGGAAAATGTAATTGGAAAAACCTGAAGGGAATACATCGAAAGAGAATTGGGATGAGGTAAACTGCCAATAATACGATGCATTCCTAATATATATCGCTGCTGCAACGCAACAGCGGCTTCATAGAAACAAATAACCACAAGAATATACACAAATAAGCGTACTTGATCTGGTGATCGCATAAAGGCTGAAACTGCTAAAAAAACTAAAATAGCACGGAATATTTTTGTTAATTCAAATACCCCAAATATCTTAGGTTCACTTACTATCAAAACGGTCAACAAAGCCCAAATAAAATAGGCTTTAAGAAAACCTAAACTTGGCGGCTTAACAAACGGCACACCCTCACGATTACGCACAGAAAGACTACTAATAAATAAAATCAGCGCAAGTAAATCTAGATATGATATTTCAATTCCTCGAGTAGACCCTCGATACCACTCCCGGCTCAAGAAATTGATATCTGTTGGTAAGCCAAATAGTGAATCAGGCTGCGTTGTACCAAATACGAGAGCAATGAAAACCAAATTTAGAGCACGCGGGTTGCTCCGGGCAATCACAATACCAACAGGTACGAGAACTGAAACCCCAATAAAAAGAATTAAATATTTGTATTCCATCACTGCAGCCTCAAAACACCCTTAGCCTTAGGGAAAAGGTTTGGGGGCGGGATTCATAATAGGCTAAGCTACTGTTTTTCTTCATCTCCAGACCCATTACCTTCCCCCTGAAGGAGAAGGCATGCATGTTTGTTGCTTTCCATATCTAAAAATAGTAACCGGCTGTCTTTTTCTTAAACTCATAAATTTAGCATGATATGTTCAAAGGATTATGGGATAGCAGTAGATTCCTATTATCTATTATGCTTTCATTAAAACTGTACGTGAATACCAGGGCGACGCCTAATCGAAAATATTCCCGCACGATACCTGTAATACCGTGCAATACGCTCCGTACGCACTTGCCACTGTCAATTCTTACCCTTATCAGGATCTCTCCGCATTCGTGGTTGCGCGGATACAAACCGGGTAGTTATCAAGGAGACCGCTCCAGCATAATGATAAACAATGATGTTAAGAAGGCGTTATGTCTTAAAATAGGCAATACATCATGGATATTTAGAGGCGATATATTATATCTCTCGGTCAAATATCAGAGCTAAGAGATATGGTATTACACCGTCCCTACCGGGGAATAAAAAAGCTCACTGGTAAGTTTATCATGATAGTATTCATAATATAGATTTCGCTAATAATCTCTCATTAATTTTAGAAGCGCGATCCATTAATGACTCACTAATATTTAAATCTATGGCACGACTACTCAATTTAAATGCATAGTCTTTATGAGTATCTTTTTTTGCATCAATATCAGCGATTTCCAATATTTTCCCCCAATACGCATTATTTGTACAAAGTTCCTCATAACATACAAAGATTGCCGAATCCGGTTTACTTTTTTCTAACCAATCATAAGTATTGCACCATAACTCCAACCAATAATCTAAATTATTAATTAGTCTCTTACTTGCTAGGTTAGTATTAAATTGAAAAGGACGGTGATCAAGGCCAAATTCATGGTGAACTAGCCAATTCATATATGACAAAGAAAAATCACTTTTCTCTTGGATCTCAGAAAACCGAATATGTTGTCTTAACAGTGAAAATGCATGTTGGATTGGATCTCGAAAAGGAATCAAAATCAAAGCGTCTGGAAAAGCCTGATTGATTGCGCTGAGGCGCAAAATATTATTATTATTTTTACATAAATACCTATCACATGACGGCCTTCCCGAATATAAAATTGCGCTCACATAATGTCTATATTTATCTATGATGTCAGATAATGGATAGTGGGGTTTCAAGTAACTCGCACTAATATACTCGTTTCCAGAAAAAACTCGCCAAAAGACTTCATCCAAACTTTCCGGGCTATCAGCGTTAACTAATAAGCTATCTCCATGAGCTCTTTCAATAGTCTTTAGCTCTCGCTTAGAAATTGAAGCGATCCTGTTCCAAAGATTTGGAGCTAAAACAAAAGGCATATCTTGATATGTAAGAGAGCGATAAAGACCCGTTGCATAAAAACGCCGCATTAAGACGGTTGTGCCCGCGCGTGCTAAACCAGAAATAAAGACATGTCGTTTTTTAAATACATCTTCAGCATTATTACCAACTATTTTTTGATCTAACTCAAAGCTCACTTCAGAAATAATTCTATATTGCAAAGCGAGGCGATGAAGCACTTTATCAAGAAAAGAATAATTTAAGTTAGACAAGAAACTTCCTTATTAATAAATAGACTGATGCAATTATTATCGAATATAAACTTCCGGTAACACTGACAATAAATGATCCAATTTCTGTATTAAAATATTCGAATATAAAAACCAAGATTACAACTAACAAGCCAACCGCAAGAAAAGAAAATACTAACTTCACTGTTTCTAAAAATAGTAAATAAGAGTATGCAAGTATTGCTTTTTCTTTCCAGTGATCAGATATAGTTCCAGACCTTAGTGTATGCAGTGATTTTCTAGACACTAAATTTATATGTGAAAATATTCTTTTTAGAGGAATATGATATATAAACTCAGCTAGCAATATGCAAATTAATGTTGTAAATAACCAGTTCATTTTACATCAGCTTGCTCTTTCTCTCTTTCATTTTTTTTAGATTTTCGCCCTTTAAATAGTCTTTTTATTGGGTACCATAGTATTGCTATTAACGCCAAGATTAGTGATCCTATAATTCCAAATACGACTGCAACTGCCCCAACGCCAGCCCCTGGTCCTATATAAGCGTAAGCTGGATATGCTGTAAGATAGAGCAAAGCACTAACAGTTAGTAATGTCAGTTTACACATAAACCCTCCAAAGGATAACTAAACGTATTTTTTGGCAACCAAATAACTTCGGAAATGACATAATTTAACCTTTCACTTTCTGGAACTGTATTAATTAATTCTAACACTACTTTTCCATCAGTATTTACCTCAAAAAAACGGCCCTGCTGCGGACTTGTGACAAGCAGATTACCAGTTTTCGCTATCTGCTGCTTCCCCCTAATACGAGAATAAAAGTTATTAGCGCGCCCATCAAAGAACACCTCTGCTTTATATGATTTTGGTGAAATACTAACTATTTGGCTGTAGTCTCTACCCATTCTATTGTCGTAGACAATAAACTCCCCTTTCGCCCCCCAATCCGGATCATGTTGACGGCGCGTGGCACCGTACAGCCACCATTTTATCTGTAGAGATTCAGGATCTATAACAAAAATCAAATTTAAAGATCTGGAGCTTACTAACAAATCGCCTTCCTTGAAACCCTCAAAACTGCTTACTAGATTTTTTGGTAGCGGCTCAACATCATTAAGATGATAAGGGTCATGCAACCAACTCTCATCCGTATTTCGGCTATTGCCTGACGAGTCATTGTAATCTTGCTTACGAATTTCCAATATATCAATAAGGGGATTAGCAGTAATTATGTCTTCCATTGAAATTACTTTTACAATTTCACCAGAGTCAGCGGCAACTTTTACCAATCGCGTTTCATAATCATTTTCTTTAGAATCAAGTATGGTCCAAATAAATTCTTCATTAGAATCTAGTGAGACTGAGTGACTAAAATGCCCAGCAATTGCCCATATACGAGAACCACACTGGTCAATTCGTTGAAGTGAAACACCCCCATCATATGAAAAGATTACAGATCCATCTTTTAAAATTGCAAAACCATGGATAAATTTCTTAAATGGATCCCGAGGCTCTTCACCAGAAATCTCCCCTTCATCAAGGATCCAAATATTTGATACTTCAAAATTTGGTGAAAGTGCGAGAGCTGCATTTTTTAGTTGACCATCAATTTCAAATACCCCAACAACAATGCGCCAACCCAATGCATTTGATAATTCATTATTATCCAAACGCATTAAAAGACCATCAATATTATTATCAATACTTGAATTAACCTTAGTAAATTCAGAAAGGTCAGCATCAAGTCTTGGTATGGTAAGAGCTGTATCTTTTTCAGTAAGCTCCTTAAATACTTCCTTCACCAGGCGTGGAAATTTGGCTATTGTTACAGCGACCCTACCAAAACCACCACTCCTATCATTTCCTTCGATAGTACTCATGATAGACCAGCCAAAAATGACCATAAACAAAGAGCCTATCATTACGCATAGAAGGAATACCCACATAGGTATTTTTTTTCCCATCATATTCATAAGCAATAGAGGTAAATAGAGGTTATTAAAAACTTACTAATTCAGCAATTACGCACTTAGCACTATGCCGGATAACCAAGTCTGCTGTTTGTCAGAGGGGTAACAGAGGCTATCTATCAAGATATAGCGGGGCTTGACCATCAGTTCCTTATACACTCTGCCTTTCTCCAGGTTCTTGCTGCTGCGGGGCCAGTATATAGTTTTTGTGGGATGTTGAAAACATGGAACTTGCCGAACACCAAAATTGCCTTGGGTGCTCTTGCCTTGAGAACATCAATGTGAACCTTCCACATATCATAGTAGGTTCTGTCAAACCGCTCTATTTTCTCCTTGCCAGAACAGTCAAAAACCTCCCGAGTGAAAAATCATGGGAGATACCAGCGACCATATAGTACATCAGAACTTCTTGGTTTCCTCTTCAATAGTGGCTCATCAGGCAGCCAATTATTCGATAGTAGCAGGGCTGCAGTAAATATCGTCGAAGCCATAGTTTCATGTATGGTAAATTCATTTTGCCCAACATTAGAAAATGGGTGTACCATCCATCGTCGCCAGAGTGGTGGTTTGCGTTGCGACTCATGACTTACGAAATCAATTTGGCCTTCTGAAACTGGCGATTGCCAAACATCTTTTCTAAATTTGTGATATATTGAACCAGCAGTGATGCCGTAAATAGTTATGCCTGGTACAGGGTCATAAATTTCATCTATTCCGCTCATTGCATGCTGGATATCAACGGGGTAAACGAAACCAATTCCTGTTACCCATGACATCCCCATAGGGTTTGCACCAAGCATAAAATCCGTATTCAAAATTGCGGCATCGCGGTACTTATGATCTCCCGTCAATTTATACGCAATGAAAAGTGCTCGGTTAAAGTTAGTCATATCACTTCGCCCCCAGCCCAACCAGTAATCCTTCTTGCGTGGCCAGGTAACCTGGTAAGGAGATTTATCAAGGTACGCTATGAGTTTCTCTGCATCTTTAACAAACCAATTACGCCACTTCATACCTAATAGCTTGGGAAGCGCATCTGAGGCCTCCACTAAACTGTAGTAGATCCAGGGAGAGAAATCTTGGCGAGTGAAATGCCATTGATAGGGTTTTTTGGTCGTCTTCGCTAGCTGTAAAACTCCTTTTAGGTATCTCTTGTCATTAGTGAGAAGATAAAGACGGAGTTTTGCATGGAGGAGATAGGGGGTGACCTGCTCTACCGTCTCCTCCCATTGAATGGTATATGGCTTGCCTTTGCCCCGCTTTTCCCTGGCATGGATGACCGTTTCACCGAGCGAGTTTGCTTCATCTTTACCAAACTCATAGGCACGCACTGACGCTTTTCGATACAGCACTGAATCTTCAGGGCTAAACGGCTCAACCAGTTGTGCATACTGGGCTGCTGCAGCTGCAAAAATAAGCGAAGACCAACGTGTCCGCTGTGAAAATGCGTAATCTACCTCATCATTGTCAATCTTCGGATGAGTCCATGTCTCGAGCATACCTGACACACCGCCATGCTCATCCATGCTATGCCGCCAAATCTCCAGGCCAAAACGCACCTCATCCAGTATATCTGGCACACCATTGCCAGACTCCGGCAAGTTGAGTTGATCATCACTAAATCGCTTTGGGCTCAAAGCAAACGCATTTAACAAATCAAACACAACCGTATAATGGGCTAAATTGGAGTCCCAATCCGCAGCATCGTGCCAGCCACCCGGAATTTCTTGTGTAGTTGAGCTACAATCGATTGAACCACCAATCACGTCAAATCTGTTATAACCCTTTGGCTTACCGGTATGCGCTGGGAAATCAATATGCTCTGATTCACAGTAGGGTCCTCTCGATACTTTCCGTCGCGTCCAGGCTGTATACTTTTCTGTGATCGGCGTGCCGGCTCTTTGGTGATACAACCCTCGCATAGCCGTATAGAAAGCCGGCCCGTATACCGAAGCTGTATGCTTAAAAGGCCAGGATCTTCCGACACCGGGCACACTGATGAAGAAAACACCCTCCTCTTTGAGTTCGGTAAAATCTGCGACATAAACATCTTCGCCATACATCAATGGCCGCTCTAAGGGATCTTGAAATTTCTTCTTGGGAGCAAAGCGTGGATTGGCTTCCAGCAACTCCAGTTTGCCATCAAAAGCAACCTCTCCGGTACTTACGTCTATTACCTCAAAACGGTCTGTATGCGAAAGATCCAGGGGGCCAAACCGGTACAGATAAGCACCTAGGTAGGCGCGTTTGCGCCCAGCATCAGGTAAATAGCCCAGCTGATTCACTTTTATGGCACGGGAAACTGTTGTTTTTCGATCGTACACAAATGAGACGCTGTTACCGTCATCAAGTATGATTTTGTAATGCTGACCCTGCTGCATCGGCGCGGGGAATTCCAGGTAACTATAGATATGGTAATCAATAGGAAAGACACCACCGTTAATTCTGCCTTGGCCAGCAGATAGCAGCAGCCGGTCTGCACGTGTTGGGTGGACTGGTTGGCGATAATGACCATCACCCTCACTCTGAATGGTAAAAGAATTGGTTTGTCCTAATCGTCTTTCACCAACCGTTTCACGGGCTTTTGCCAGATACTTGTCCCGTACCTTCCAGCGTTGCCGATAGGCACTCCAATTTGGCCGCTTACTCCCTTTACTTTTCATCCACAATTTAACGGACTTACTCAACTCTCCATCAGATGCATGATCAATCTCTGTAAATAGTTCATCCATCTTGTTGGAGACAACAATCACCCAGCGATCTGACAATACCAACAGTTGCTTGACACCATCAAGTTTCGGCACCTGAATCGGATGAATACCTTGCAGTTGATCTGGGATAGACGAATATGTTCTTTCTGCCCCACCAAGACCATCTGCCTCAACGGATGTCGGGAACAGACTATTAATCGCGATTATCGATAGAATGACTAAAAAAAATTTATACATTACAGTGTGAAATACATTATTCCTATCATAGGATTTATTATCAATAGTCTCTCAGAGAGATGTATGACGTGATCGAGGATTCGTTTACATCCAAATCAAGTTAAAGTCTTCTGCTCTATTGCGCTACCTTGAACTATCTTCCATAAACATCAGAATAGCGAACAATATCATCCTCTCCAAGATAGCTTCCAGTTTGAACCTCGATAATTTCTAGAGGAATAATTCCTTTATTCTCCAGACGATGTGTGGTTCCCAGAGGGATATAGACAGATTGATCTTCTGACAAAATAAGTTCTTCCTTACCACGTGTCACTACAGCCGTCCCTTTTACCACTACCCAATGCTCAGCTCTATGATGATGCATCTGGAGTGAGAGGCTGGCCCCTGGCTTAACAAGAATTCTTTTAACTTTGAAACGACTGCATTCATCAATTGTTTCATAATTACCCCAAGGTCTGTAGACACGTACATGATCAGAGCACTCCTCCCTCCCCGCTATTTTAAGTCGATCTACAATCTGTTTTACATCCTGGATTCTGGATTTGTCCGCTACCAGAACAGCATCGGCTGTCTCTACCACTATCAATTGATCAAGACCAATACCCGCCAATAATCGATGTTCACTGCGAAGGTAGCTATTTGATACTCCTTCGGCAACAACATCACCAATTAGCACATTGCCTTCACTATCTGGATCACTTACATCTGACAGTGCAGTCCATGCCCCTACGTCACTCCAACCAACATCGAGCGGGATAACTGCAGCGCTCTCAGTCTTCTCCATCACTGCATAATCAATTGACTCACTGGGGCATGCAGAGAAGGCGCTCTTTTCCAGTCGCTCAAAATCAAGATCTCTACCACGATTGTCATAAGAGATGCGACACTGTTGCATAATTTCAGGGGCATACCGCTGAAGTTCTTCCAGATAAGTTGACGCCTTGAATAGGAACATACCACTGTTCCACAGGTAATCACCTGATTTGAGATACTCTTTTGCCGTTTCAAGAGGTGGCTTCTCAACAAACTCATCTACTGGGTGAGCTGCAACTTGGCCAAGCTCTTCGGCTGTGTAGCGAATGTATCCAAAGCCTGTCTCTGGAGAGGTAGGAACGATTCCAAAGGTAACCAGTTTGCCTTCGCTGGCTGCTTTCATACCCTCATCGATAGCCTGTAGAAAAAGATCAACGTCTTTAATCAGATGATCTGATGGAAGCACCAGCAAAACCGCATCATCACTCATCTCCTGAGCAGAGAGTGCCGCACAGGCCAAAGCGGGAGCTGTGTTTTTTGCTTGCGGCTCCAATAAAATAGTGCTTGCTTCGGTTCCTATACTTCTCAGCTGCTCAGCAACGAGAAAACGGTGTTCCTCATTACAGACAATCAATGGATTTGAACACTCTGCCAGTCTATCGATACGCTGAACTGTCGCCTGAAAAAGAGAGCGGTCATCAACTAGCGATAGGAACTGTTTTGGATATGCCTTACGTGAAAGTGGCCAGAGGCGTGTCCCTGAGCCACCGGAGAGTATTGTCGGAACGATCATACCTTTGCTAACTCCAATATACCTGATTGTGACTTATCCCGGATCACGTCCCTCATCAATGCCTCATCAATAACGCGCTTCTTATCGGCAAAGCCGTAAACCAGCGCGGTATCACAGAGTGTATTGATAAGTCGCGGCACCCCCTGCGCTGCTTGATGTGCCATTTTGCAGGCATGATCGGTAAAAATAGTGACTTTTGCACCGGCAACTGCAGTGCGATGATGGATGTAGTTAACAGTCTCTTGAGATCCCAGGACATCAAGATGGAAGTCAACAGAGACTCTCTGGGCAAACTGCCTGAGCTCAGGGGTGTGCAACAGGTCTCTGAGTTGAGGCTGGCCGACAAGAATCAATTGCAGCAGTTGGCTCCCGTCAAAGTTGACGTTGGAGATCATTCGTAACTCCTCAAGTTTTTTCTCTTTGAGGTTTTGCCCTTCATCAACGATCAATACCGTATTATGACCGCGCTTCTGCTGCCTTTGCAGAAAATCATGGAACTCTTCGTACTGTTCCACCTCATCCTTCTGTTTGTACTCCAATCCAAATGCCATCAAGATCCACTTGAGTAGGGGTCCCATCTCCTCCTGTGTATTATTAATTACACCCATGGTGGTCTTTTCATCGACCTTGTTGAGCAGGTGTCTGATCAAGGTGGTTTTGCCTGACCCTATCTCTCCTGTAATCACTGAAATTGTCGCATCGTTCATCATTCCATACTCAAGCATGGTGAATGCCATGGTATGTTTTTTCCCCATGTAGAGAAAATGGGGATCCGGCAATAGAGAGAATGGCTTTTTCTGGAAGCCGTAGAATGCTGAATACATGATTATTGGTAGCTATTTAGTAGGATACTGATCTTATTGTAGGAAAAGTCTCCCGAACCTCGATCAAACACCCATCGCGCTTCGAGAAAGCACTCCTACATAGGGAGTGCGGTCTCTCCTGTGCAAGGTGATGAATATAACCGCTCGTTGCCACGTATGTCATAGCCCATCCAGAGCCTGCTTTGCATCATCCAATTCAATAAACGATTGATCTGAAAGGGAAATAGCTCTTGTAAGTGCCTCTTTTGCACCCTCTTTGTCGCCCTCGGCAAGCAGGCTCTTGCCCACATGGTAGTGGAATATCGACAGTGTGGGCAGCTCATCGGCCGCGCTCTTCAGCAGTGGCGTGGCATCCTTGGTATTTCCCAACTGGTAATGAACCCAACCCAGAGTATCCTTGAAATAGGGCATTTTTGATTTCTCAAAACGCTTAGCATACTTCAGTGCAGTTTCCAGGCTCTTCTTGTCCTTACGGTGGTCAGTCAACAGGCTGGCGATATTATTTGCCGCAAGGTCTATATTAGGATTCTTCTTCAGTATCCTTTCATATACTTCTATCGCCTGGTCGTACGCCCGCTCCTGTTCCAGAATACCGGCCTTGGCCAATGATAGACTTAGGTTGTCCGGTATGACGCCCAAGCCCTTTTCAATAACTTCTAGTGCCTTCACCGGTTTTTTCTGTGCCAAGAGAACGTTGGCCATTGCTCTGTAGCCAATGTCATTATTCGGATTAAGCGAGATGGCCTGGGCAAAGGAGCCTTCGGCACTCTCTGTATCCTTCGCCAGCAGGTGGATCTGACCCATCAGGATATGCGCAAACAGATTTTCCGGGTGGATATTCAGAACTGATTGCAAAAATCTTTCGGCATCATCCTGCTTGCCAGCGCGCACATAGGTCCTTACCAGGGAAACAATCGGCTGCACAGCCAAGGGCGATGCATCATGGGCTCGCTTGAACGCCTCAATGCTCTGGTCATATCGCTGCTGCCCTTGATACACCACACCCAAAATTTGATCTGATAACGCCTTACTATCAAGATCACGCAAACGCTCTGCAATCTGTTGTGCCGTCGCCCAATCTCTCTGGGATAGCTTGACCTGTGCCATCATCTGCAGGGCTGCAACAGAGTTAGGCACACGATCGATAAACTTCTGCAACTCCTCCCCTGCCTGGTCAGCCTCACGGCCTTTAATCAAAAGGCGCGCATATTCCAACACAATCTTCTGGTTGACCGGATCAATCTGTATCGCTCGCTTGTAGTTCTCTTTTGCCAGTTGAGGGGATTTATTACTCAGATGCGCTTTTGCAAGAAGCGCTAGAGCATTGACTGATCCAGAATCATTGCTAAGCACAGTACGCAGGGTAGCGACAGCATCTTCAATTTTTCTATCCATGAGTTGCATGGTTGCTTTGATGAGCAACGCACTGCTATTTTTTGGCTCCAGTGCAAGTACTTCCTCTATCAGCAACAGAGCCTCATTTTTATCCCCTGCACTTAATGCAAGTGCCGCCAAGCGTGATTTTGCCGCTATTCCATTTGCACCTTCAGCATCTTTGGCGACAACTTTATTTAGAACTTCTTTGGCTTTCTCTTGCTGCTTCTGAGCTAGGTATATCTCAGCCAGTGCAAATTGAAATTTATACTCATCCGGATTCTCTGAAATGTATTTGTCGAGCTCTATAACCGCTTTATCTAACCCATAGTTGGCAAGTAAGAACTTCACCAGGCTCAACTTTTTATCTAAGTCAGCTGGGAAATCGACTACTAACTGCCTCAAAACAGCTTCGGCCTTATCGATCTGTTTATTCGAAACATAGAACTGGGCAAAAGCACGCCGGAATGCAATATTCTCAGGGTAGAGTTCAATTAGGCGCTTGAATACATCTGCCGCTTTATCACCCGAATCGAGGCTGCTCAACGCTTTAATCTTGATCAACTGCAGAGCAACATTGCGCTCATTTGAGGCTAACCCTTTATCCAGATAGGTTATGGCGGCTTCAGCATCTCCTGCTAAGAGTCGCTCAGTAGCACGTACGATCAATGCATCGACATGACCAGGTTCAAGACTAAGTGCTCTGTCTGCTTCTCTTGTTGCCCCGTCTGTATCGCCGAGTTTAAACAGTACCGCTGCTCTAAAGGCTCTTACATCCGGATTATCGGGTGCGAGTTTAAGCGTTTCATCACTCTCTTCCAGCGCTTTATCCAGTAGCTTTGCAGCCAGCCTGATCTTTCCACGCTTGATTCTGGCATCAATGTGATTGGGATCAAGGCTGACCACATTGTTCAACAGCTTATATGACTGTTTCCATTGCCCCTGTTTCTCAGCAGCCTTAGACCAACCATACCAGGCAGGCACAAGATCTTTCTTGATTTGGAGTGCATTTCTAAACTCGAGAACTGCACTTTTGTATTCATCTTTTTCAAGAAGCGCCTGGCCACTCTTAAGATACTCGGCGGCTTTCTCATCAGGAGAGCTGCAACCTGAAAAAAGGAACAGCAGAGAAACAGTAATCAAAAGGATCTTTATGTTATGAAATGACATATCTATTAGCTTTCCAATCTTGTCCTTGCCAGATAACTTAACTATCGCTGGTATAACAGCTGATACCAGGTTCCAAAAACCTGCCACTATCAATACCTGAACACGCAGCATTAGTACGATTACAAGCTACTAATCCGGTATATATCCCGGTAGAGATGGGTAGACAGTTCGAATAAATTCAAGCAACTTCCCTTCAGATACCGCTACATCACTCCCAGGAGGAATGAATGTTGTAAATCTTACCAACGCCCCATCCGTCCTGTTCATGGTGATAGAGTCCCACAGCAGGTACCACTTCATCCAGTACTCGTTCGCTATCTTCCTGCCACGCTGCTGGAACCAATAGTATACCAGTTGTTTTACATCATTTTTTTGAATTATCAGCCGGTTAACAGAAATACTTCTCCCATCTCCAACAGGGATGCTTATCTCATCAAGTCCCGATATCTGCCAACCGCCACCGGGAATACATACCCTGGGAGAGTGAGGAGAAACGCCCTTTCTCTGAGAGGCATAGTAGGCCAAATAGAGGTTGACGGGAATATGTTTCTCCTTACGGAAGTCGGCAAGAAGGTAATCATCCACCTGAAGTTTCTGCTCTACATCCGGTTTTAATTCACTCGTAACGCCAGACCAGCCTTTTTGTTCCAGAGGAAAGGAAGAGAATTCCTGGCGACTTGGTTTAAACTCATTCCTTTCTGCAACAAAATTGACCGTGAGGGCGGAAGTCAACATCAGCACAACTATAACGGTGAGCGGCTTATTATCGCCAGCCCTGCTACCGGCTTCATAGTTGCCCTTTTCAGCAATTTCGATTCCAAATACATCCACAAATTGAGGCTTGTCCGCGCGTATCTTTGTCAACAACCAGATCTCTCCCACGAGAACGGCTGAACAGGCCATAAATACTATCCATCCCTCAAAATCGTGAATGAAGCCCTCAGCCATCCCGACTCCCCAACCATTAACAAGGAGACCAATCACGCCTATCCTGAAACTATTCATTAGGATGGTGATGGGTATTGTCGATAGAAAAACCGTCGCACGCTGCCAGAATGGTGCTTTGTAGATATAGGCGGCGATAAACCCGAGGCTCATCAGGGGGAACAGGTATCTAAGACCACTGCACGCCTCCACCACCTGTAGTTTATAGACACCCAGGTCGATCACATTGCCTTCGAGATAAACTGGAATATCAAATGCCCTGACAACTAAGACCCCAAGTTCCGATGAGATCAGCTGCAGCCTCCAGGAGAGTGCTGAATCGATAAAATAGGGTAAGGGTATTGCGAAAAGAAGGATCAGCAGAGGTACAAGTATAATTTTTAGCACTCGCCAGCCAAACATGGCCGCGATCAAACCAGCGATGACGAGTAAAAGTGAATAATGTATCAGTATATAGATAGCACTTAACTCACCAAGCACCAGTAGCGCAATACCAAATAAAACCAGTCCAATCCCAGACCATGCCGGTTGAAAGTCGCACTCAATCACCTGATAGCGTTTTTGCCATGCAAAGTAGCCGGCGACAAAAGGGATCATAAAACCATGGCTGTACTCCTCTTGTGAGATCCACCTGAAGATCAGGTTTTCTATCCCCCCCCAGTAGGCGGCAATCAATGAAAGCAGCGCCAAGGTAATTAGAATAGTAGTGGAATTGGTAATATTCCAATGCTTCATTTTGAACCTTTATCCATAAAAACAGATATCATCTTGCGTTTCGGAGTTCATTAACACCCTCTTCCCAACAGGGAGGTGGGTGAGGGGGGCAATAGCTAACTTATTGATTTATTACACCTTCATCCAACCTACATGGATGTAGTAGTGTCGCGAGAGGGCAAATCAACTCTCTGTTAAAAGGTGTGAAGCACAATTGAGTGAGAAAATAGTGTTTACTCTATTTGATACCGACCTGATTATCATTCTTTTCTCGTTAATCATGAGATTTTTCTTGAGCATATATAAAAGTCCAATAGCCGCACTATCAATATAACTCACTCTGCTGAAATCAAGGATTACATCCTTGGGTGATGAAGCAGAGTCACGAAAGCAGCCCCTCAATGGCTCCAGTGTGCCGGATAATAGAGCCCCATTCAAGAAAATAGTTATCGACTCCCTGCTCTCTGTTAACTCAGTAACAGTTGGCTCACTATCGCAGATCCCCCTCTTCCAATGCCATGCCAGAACAGAATACGGTAGTACCTTTGTTATGATTAGCTTTGCCAGCAATAGACCATCAAATAGATAGCGTCTCCATAATGCAGGTTCTTCCTTAATTCGCCATAGCCACTCGAAGCCCAACTTCTGAACCCACACGGGTGCCCGCTTAACCGTGCCTGCAACAAAATTCACAACAGCTCCTAAATGACTTATGACAGGAGACTGGAGTTTATCCTTGTTGAGTTGAATCCAAGCTTGCCCCTTTTTTGCTCCGAGAGAGACGATGGTGAAATCCGGATCGGCTTGGTTGATGCCATCAATAACTGAATCACTACTCATATCTTCAACAGAACCAAAGCCCGGATAGTAATGCCCGACACACTCAAGCCCTTTTTTCCCCCTACCCATTTTTTTACAGGCAGTCTCCGCAACACCCTTTTCACCCCCAAAAAAGAACACCCTGAGCGGGACATCATCACTTGTAGTATCAGACCATAGCCTCTCAATCAAGCCTGATCCTGGAACCCTTTGAGTAACGGGCAACCCAAGGAGTTTTGCAATCCATACAATTGGCATACCATCAGCCAGGACAAGGTTACTATTTATTACAGAGTAACGAAAGTCATATTCAGATTGGCTGGCAACTAAAAAGTTTACATTTGGGGTAGATATAAAGCATGGGCAGCTATTCCTAGCCGACCGCCGTACCCTTACTACCGCATCCTCAATGGTTACCGCATCGAATGGAAGCCCCAGTATGCACCATACATTTCTATCAAAGTCATCCATCCGAAATAATCTGATCTATGTGCTATTACAGTTGTTCTGATTGTCCGGGAATCTAGTTATAGCCATAATAATAGTCTGAGTTTCGTTCTTCAGCTTTATTCAGCACGGTGCCAAGTAAATTGGTAGCACCCAACAGATTCATTGACCTACGGATCTCATCCTCGGTATTCACTCCGTTTTCAACAACGAAGAGTGCAGCATCCGCATGAGGCATAAATACCATGGCATCATCCACTGCCAGAACAGGAGGTAGGTCATAGATCACAATTCTGGCCTCATAGCGCGTCTTAAGCTCATGACTTAACTCACGCATCCTTGGTGTCGATATCAGTTCTGATGACTCAGGGTGTGTCCCACGCCCTGGCAGAACGACAAGCCGCTCCATGCCGGGATTGACCAGCACAGACTCCAGCTCAACCTTTCCGGTAAGATAATCCTGAAGGCCGTGCTCCGGCTTGAATCCAAAATACCTGTGGAGGGTTGGGCGACGCATATCAAGATCTACAAGCATTACCGTCTGATTGACTTCCGACGAAATACTGACAGCCAGGTTTGCTGCAACAAATGATTTACCCGCCCCCTGGGTTGCAGCAGTTACAGCAATCGAGTTCCATTGGTTTTTACGGAGCGTCTTTAGAATTTGCGTTCTGAGCATGCGAAAGGAGGTGCTACGAGGGTCGTGCTTTAGTGCCGCAATGAGCCTGCTTTCAGCATAAACCTCAGGCGTTGATTTAATGACTTTTGTCTTGCTATATGAGATATATTGTGGCTGTACCCTAGCATTGCCATCAGAGGTCGTTTCATCAATGAAATCTGCCCCATCCTGGGTATCTAGGGTATCTGGGGTATCTACTGTTTCGCCACGCTTACTCTTGGCCTGCTCTGCTTTAGCCTGCCGCAGTGCTTTTTCTATTCGATCCATGCTGGATATCTCTTCATAAATGGTTATCGCTGGGAGTCCTTAAATAAGCTAATAAGCTTGACATATCACTGCAATCCCGACAGCCTCAGCAGTTTATACCAGATAAGATCCAGCGGCTTGTAGTAGAAATGCCCCAGTACCAGTGCTGCTGCAATTAATAGAACAATCACCAGAAGAATATATAATCTTATTCGCCTTCGCTTATTGATATCTTCCTGGTTGATTATGTAGGGGATGCTGACAAGGGGCATCTCCTTGACAATCTTCGCCAAGTGTCTTGAGCCACGAATACTGTGGTCTGCGCCTTCGGCTAGAAGAGCAAGTCCAAACCCTCCTCCAACGGAGATGAAAAAGCCCAATAGTATAATCTTTACCCGATCAGGTCTCACCGGTTTCTCAGGCAGAACAGGCGGTTCCAGCAATGAGAAGCGTTCGGCCTTACTCTGCTCTTCCATACTTTGTGAGAGTTGTGCTTCAGTCTGTTTTGTCCTTAAGCCAGCATACTTCTTTTGCAGATTTTCATAGTCCCTTCCCAATACTTTAAACCCACGCTCAACCTGAGGCGTTTTCACCACACGCTCTTCCAGCATCTCGAGTTTTTTAAGTTGTTTAATTTTTAGTGCCTTAAATGAAGCTATATTAGAATTTGATGCAGCAATTCTTGCCTCCAGCAACATGATTGTTGGGTTTGCTGCAGCTGTGTTTGATTCAGCCTCTGGTAATTCATTCCCACTCTTTGTAATTTCATCTTCAAGAATAGAAATTTCTCTTTTAACTTTTTTAATATCTGGATGCGCAGAACCGTATACAGCGGAAAGTCGGGAGTAGTTCTCCTTGAGCAACATCAGTTTCTGAGCAGGAGTCAATACTTCATTAGCCTGGATAGTGGGCATCATTGATTTTTGTGAGGTCAACTCTACATCCAGATATGTTCTTTGCTCTCTCTGGGACTTTATCTCCCTGTCGATCTCGCTAAGTGCCAACTGAGCTCTCTCAAGCGCCTTCATATTAAGATCAAGATGCTCAGGCAAACTATCTTTATTCTGCTCCTTATATTCTGCAATTTGATCCTCAATAGCCTCAATCTCGGCTTTGAGTTTATCCGCTTCTTTAGTAATAAAATCCGTCGTTTCAGTTGCACGCTCTGTTCTTGCCTTCAGATTTTCATCTAGAAACAGCGTAACCAGTGCATTGCTTACCTGCTGTGCAACGGGTGGAATTTCATGCTCAAAAGCAACTTTGAATGCGAGGGTCTGTGTGCCTTTTCTTCCTCTATTCTTACCTCCTCCTACATTGACAAGTTCTATCGATATCCGAGACTCTATATCTTCAACGATTTCAGTTACCAGCGCACTCTTTCCCTTCACTCCCATGGTTTTATATTTTTTGGCAATTTCAAGCAGGTTGTCACGGGTCATCACTCTCTGCTTAATCACCTGAATACGCTCTTCCGCATAGCTTGTCACCGTAGAGCGAATAAGATCTGATGGAATCTGCTGAGATTCGACAAGAATAACCCCTTCGGAGCGGTAGACCGCGGGCAAAACAAGTGCAATGACGACTGTTACAGCCATTAGCAGTACAAATGGGATGACGAAAAGGAACTTTCTTCGTTTTGCTATTAGCCAATAATCACCAACTGTTTTGACTTCTTCTTCCATTAAATCCTCTACATTAAGGCTTGGTGTTATTGCTATACGAAGAGTGGCTTGTGGCTATTCACACAAACTGATAGCACTCACAAGTGTAACTGAATATTGATACGTTCTTTCCGGGCAAGAATGTAATCAGGAGTTCACATCCTGGGATGGTCTAATATTTTGGTGAATACTGAATAGCCGCTTGTATGGAATTTGCTGTGGCCGAATCACCTACAGGACCAAGCTCATTACGTCGGTATCGATATGATGCATTGAGCGACAGATCTTCACTGAGTTGCCACTTTAATCCAGGCTGTGCTGAATAGCTGGTATTTTCACTCGAACTATTACCGCCAGCTGTTTTACTTCTGCTGGCGTTCGCAGCAAAGGTGAAGCTGACATAAGGCGTGAGCTCTCTACTGTAGTTGAGGTTCAACCGGTAATTCTCTCTGACTGTACCAAGGCTACTTGGAGTCAAATCAACAGAAAAGCTGGCAGCTTTTGAGTCATACTGCCCCTGCCTATTGACACCGGCATTGATGAGGTAGCCAGTGGTACTACTACCTGTCTCGGGAGACACATGGCTAAGACCACCAGAAACATTAAAGCTCATCAGTTCTGAGATTTCCTGAGTTAGCCCAACAGTCAAACCGTAATAGTTGGAATCTGAATTGACAGAATCAGGCCTGTTAGCTGTTGCGCTTGCCTTGTAATTAATCACACGCTGAGCATCGAGCTCATGATTCCAGGCAGCTGCAATATTGTAATCTCTACGGTCAGTGAAACTGGCTACATCATAAGAGACATCAGAAGCAGACCCACTAACAGTTATACTATTCTTACCATCCACTTCACCAGTCCAATGGGGGCTGACGCTCAGGCTTCGCTTCTCTCCCGCCACATCGAGGTTACCTGAGTCTTCCTCCTCACTGGTTAGCGTTGCTTCCTGTCGAAAGTTTGCATTCAGACCGTAGGTAGTTCGCTCCTGAAAACGATCCCAACTGAATGAGAGAAAAGGATCATTTCTGTCTCTCTGTCCAGCCTGATCATAGCGTTCGATAACCAGCCCACCATTGACACTGAGTACCTCTGTCTCCTCTTCAGCCGTAGCAGTAAGCGTCGGCCTTATTTGTAATCGCGTATCCGATTGCTTATTGCTGACGGACATCTGCAGGTTATCAGTGTGCATAACATCAGCAGACAACTTTGGATCAAGTGTCCATTCATATGCATGGGCACTTCCACTCAGCACCATGACAACGACAAAAAGTGGGTATGCCAAACGGCATGAGGTGAAGTAGTTGTTATATAGTATTCTCATTTTCTTATATTCATCTATGTCTGAGATAGTTCTTAAGTAGTGCAATGGCTACCCATTATGCTCAATTTTTCAACGCTAAGCACTTTAGATCTTCGCCAGAAATCTTATATCGACTAAGGCACAACCACCAAGTCGCCGCTCTGAAGTACAAAATTCGTCTCAAGAGAGCGCCCATTCACAACCTCTGAATAGTTGAATGGAATCGCCTTTTGTATACCACCTTCCCTACGAAAGACTTTTATTCCTTTTTCGTCGGCGAATTTCGCCAAACCATCAGCAAGACTCAGTGCCTGGAGTATATCTATAGGGGAGGAGACCACATACTCTCCAGGATTATTCACTTTCCCTATGAGATAAACCCTGTTTCCCGTTACTGCTGTAACCAATACAGTAACAACAGCATCGGGAATGTAATCCGTAAGCTCTTCTGTAATAGTCTGCCTGAGCTCAGCGGGTGTTTTACCGGCAACATCCACAATCCCAACCAACGGAAATGATATCGACCCATCAGGTAAAACCAGCACCTGGCGCTGAAGATCAGCCTCTTTCCAGACAGAAATTTCCAACTGATCTCCTGGTTTAAGCTGATACCCGATATTCTCAGCTGACAAAAGAGGCGTTGAGACGAAGACGGCCCCTAATAGGAATAAATTAATTATGACTCGAAAAACGGTTCGCACACCACCCCTCCACAAAATATATACTTAGAGCCTGGATCTTATCAAAAAAGTGAGCTATATACCCCTTTGCACCCCCACAGCACCCAGGATGGAGAACTGCAGGGTAGTTCATTGGCACGCTGAGCTAAACCTTACACCCTCGACTAACTGCCATAAAATCAGGCCAGTGCATACCCAAACAGCCATATTGTAGTAAGAAGAGAGATTCTTTCTTGGATTCAGGAGAAGTTACCACTGGGTTACTGTCAGGGAAGTGCTCGCACAATGGCAACTGACTTGCAGGAGGCACATCTAGATTTTCGAGTGATTCAGTCGCACATACCGTTGTGGTAACAAGTGAAGCTGCCACAAATACAAAAACTAAGGTGACACCCTTCTGATAGTATCCGTTCAACACCCTGTGATCCCTCATAAATTTATTAACTGTATCCTCCCATAGAGGATCGAACACACTACCGAAAAACATGACCAATTACAACTAATGGTGAAGCAGCCAGCGATACACAGGAGCTTGGTTCGGCCAAGACGAACTATACCAAACAGATGCACCGTAAGACTTTGACCATCTAAAATGGAAGCAACTCCACTCAGTGCCTTGATGGCTGCAAAATTATCTATTTCATCTATAACTCAAGTTTCGGTGTTCGAATATCCCGGTAGCAGTATCTGTGCTCGGGGTCGGAGTCGATTGCCGAAATCCAGTGCATTTCCCAACATTTTCAACCCCATGCTTCCGCTCCCAGCTCACGCTTCTTACCCACATCCATGTGGGCAATCGACTCCGACCCCTACCGCAACACAGACTCAAATCACCATTTGAACTCCAAAACTTAAGTTATGGATGATCCTTCAAGATAGTCTGGTGCAGTGCAATAATACTCGTGGTACGATTCCTCGCGACTACTTTAGATGGTTTCAATCAACAAAATA
Organism: Sedimenticola sp.; assembly: GCA_040505915.1. Lineage (GTDB taxonomy): Bacteria > Pseudomonadota > Gammaproteobacteria > Chromatiales > Chromatiaceae > Vondammii. The sequence continues at coordinate 21,416 of JBEVXV010001240.1, forward strand.
TCCACCTGAAAGGCATATTTGAATATTATTTCAATAGGTTATGAAATATAAACAAAAACCACTTCTTCAACGCAGGAGTTCCCTTTTCTCCTCAATTCAGTCCCTTTCGGATGGTGCTCTTATTATGGGGCTTGTCTTTGGGCTGGCCATAGTCAATTTTGGACATTTGCCTCCGTTATATCTCATGCTTGGATTGGCGCTTATGGCCATCACAGCTATTGTCTACGACCACTTTGGGGTTTACCGCTTCTTTGGTGGGCTCACAAAAAAAGCCCTACTATTGGGAAAAGCCTGGACAATGTCATTTGGCATACTACTTGCCGTCGGTTTCTTGTCAAAAACATCAGAACTTTTTTCCCGACAGTATCTTATCACACTATTTTTACTTGGTTTTTTCGGTCAGCAGTTAACCCATGTGGCCCTGCACTACCTCCATTCACTCACCAGTTCCAGCCAAAATAAAGCCCAGTCACTCATCATTGGAACGGATAAGCTTGCTGGCTTCTTGTATCAACGGATCAACCAGAACCCATGGCTCAGTGAGCATGTAGCCGGACTCATAGAGGTACACTCTGGTGAGCCTACCGCCAGCTCAGAAGGTGGGGAGAAGTACAGTGAACAGCTCCCCATACTTGGAAACCTGTCTCAAGTGTCTGAATTAGTGGATCACCACAATATACGAACTGTCTACATTGCAGTCTCATTAGACAGCTCACCACTTATCAGTGACATCTACTTTTCACTTCTCGACAAGAATGTGGATGTTCATTGGGCGCCAAATATCTTTGCCCTAAACCTACTTAATCATAGCGTTAAGGAACTCTCCGGCATCCCCATAATCACCCTATCTGAGACTCCTTTGACCGGATCCAACCTTCTCATCAAAACAGTTGAAGACAAAATTATCTCCTCGATCTTGCTACTGCTCCTCTCCCCATTAATGCTCATAACAGCGATAGCAATCAAACTTGACTCACCTGGGCCGGTTTTTTTCAGACAGGAGAGAACCGGCTGGGATGGTAGAAATTTTAAGATTTGGAAATTCCGGAGTATGCGCCTCCATAATCCAGAAAAAGGTGTTATACAGCAGGCAACCAAAGGCGATTCACGATTCACGCAAACAGGGAGATTTATTCGTAAAACCAGTATTGATGAGCTGCCCCAGTTGTTTAATGTTCTGGACGGCTCCATGTCCCTGGTAGGTCCACGCCCCCATGCCGTCAGCCATAATGAGGAGTACTCCAAACAGATCGAAGCCTACCTTACCCGCCACAGGATCAAGCCCGGCATCACTGGTTTGGCTCAAGTGCGTGGGCATCGTGGTGAGACAAAAGAGTTGGATCAGATGATAAAACGGGTAGAGAGCGACCTTGAATACATTAATAACTGGTCAATATGGCTTGATATCACCATATTATTTAGGACTCTCTCTGCCCCCTTCCAGAAAAGTGCTTATTAATCCCAGTATCATCAGTCATGGTTGACAGTAACCCACTGCTGGTAGCTGCCATCCATAATTGAGCGCCATCAGGACTTCTCAACTACGCAGAATACCGGCTATTCATACTTTCGACAAATCTGTCCAGTTCGCTTGTGGGCAAATGGTTGATACCAGCAGCACCCTTTCTCCCTCCGCCTGAAGGAAACTCGCTACAAAGCTCATCCGCGCCTGTTTTATTGTTCAGGGGGGCACGTACACTGACTAAATACCCCCCCTCCCGGTTATAACTCAGTACCGCATGGGCCGAGTCAGGGTACTGATTGGCAAGCTGATTACCAAAAACCCCACTGATGCGGCGTGACCATGTCTCATCTGGAAGTATGTAGACAGCTGTAGTTTTTGATCTGTACTCCGGCTTAATAGCTTCAGCCCTTGCCATGTCGTCAAAGAACCCTTCCCGTAAAGTCACATAACTTGACTCTTTGTCTGCGATGAAATCCAGCGGGCTTTGATATGAAAGTAACTCGCTATACAGCGTGTCTGGTGGAAAGTGAAGATCCTCGATACAACTGCCATAGCCGTTATAGTTTATGCAGATACCGAGCGTTTTAAGCTCAGCCAGCTGGTCACTGTTAATGGAAAGTTTTCCGGCCGCCTGCTCAGCACTGGCAACCATATTGTCGCCAAATGCTGCGGTGACCGCCCAACCACGAAAGGAACCGCCAAGGTACTTATCGATCAAAAGGCTGGTGCATACATTGGGATTGGTGTCGATCATTGTCTTTAAAGCCGGATGCTCGGGGATCTCTCCCGGCATATGGTGATCGACATAAAAAACTGAAGCGCCCTGCTGTAATACTCTCTCCAGCTCCTTGGTATTTTTCTTCAGTGATATATCCAGTACCGTCACCTCATCACCAGGCTGAGCAACAACCCTCTCCAGGAGTTTTATATCACGTTTTATTCCGGTAATTAGGGTGGATTCTTTTGGTTCTTCCAACCGCAGCTGAAGTAGCGCACAGATCCCATCTGCGTCGCCGTTAAATACATCGATTGTTGTCATTATTACTTTTTTTCCTGATCACCTCTGAAACTCAGCCGGAAATGGACATAAATTAACGTGAACATGGCTCTTCATTAGTAAATTGTTTGGGCAATGACCCTTAATAACCAAAAGCATGTTCTGATGCTTTGCATATGTAGGAGCGAACTTGTTCGCGATGGACTCCGAAATACGCTCTTCGCGAACAAGTTCGCTCCTACATAAAAAGTTGGTCTTGCCTCAATGACTCACCGTACTGGACGATAATCATCGACTAGTTATCGCTGTCCAGATACCCTTTACCCAACAGGTAAAGGAAAACCTCCTGGGCTGCCTCCATCGGGCTGTATTGGGAGGTATCAATACAAAACTCAGGATGCTCCGGCTCTTCATATGGATCACTGATACCAGTAAACTCAGGGATAATACCCTTCCTGGCTTTTGCGTATAAACCTTTCCTGTCACGGGCCTCGCACACCTCGAGTGGGGTGGCGACGTGTATTTCAATAAAATCACCATGCTGCTCAATCATGCGGCGAACCGCCCTGCGCGTTACAGTATAAGGTGCTATGGGAGCACAGATTGCGACCCCCTGATTTTTCGTAATCTCATTGGCAACAAAGCCGATACGGCGAATATTGAGATCCCGATGAGCCTTGGAAAACCCCAATTCACTGGACAGATTCAGCCTCACCACATCGCCATCCAGAAGGGTAACCGGCCTCCCCCCCTCTTCGATCAGTTTGGCATAGACGATCTTTGCCAGCGTCGATTTCCCTGAGCCCGACAGGCCGGTGAAGAAAAGAGTAAAACCCAACTTATTTCGCGGAGGATAGACTCTACGTAACGCCTCAATCACCTCGGTATAACTTTGCCACTCCGGAACCGGTTCACTGTGTAGAAGGTTGTCCCTTAGCTGCCTCTCACTGAAGCGGACAGCTTCGAGTGACTTCTCTTCAATTGTCGAGGTTGGAAGAAAACGCTTTTCAGCGGGTGCATAGAGCCACTCATCCAGGGGTACCATCTGAATCGCCAACTCATCCTGGTATTCTCGAATCAAGTCCTGAGATGAATAGGTGGCATAAAAATCATCTCCACTGACATTGCCATTGGGGGGTACTGCATGATCAGGTCCGACTATAAAATGAGAGCAGCCGTAATTCTGATGTACCAAGCCGTGCCACAGTGTTTCTCTCGGTCCTGCCATGCGCATTGCCAGAGGAAGAAGAGATAGCATGGTAAGATGCCGGGGAAACTGTTTTTGTATCGCCTGATAACAGTGTACCCGAGCATAGTATTGCAGATCGCCCGGCTTAGTAGTTCCCACAGTGGGGTGTAGCAGAAGATGAGCCCCTTCACGTTTTGCTGCATCCAGAGTGAACTCCCGGTGAATTCGGTGCATCGGTTTGCTGGTCTGAAAAGCCATAACCCGACGCCAACCACTTTTCACAAACAGCGCTCTCAGTTCTGCCGGTGTGTTCCACAGATTCTCAAAATCGTAGTGGCTTGGCAGCTGAATACCTTCTACACTCCCTCCGACGTAGAAGGGGTGTGACTCTTCCTTCAGGTAGTGTACGCCGGGGTGATCAGTAGAATTGGTTCCGTATACGGCATCCGCCTCCTTTGATTTATCAGGTTCCCAGAGATCGGAAACCGACAGAACCGCCACCATAAAGCCTTCAGGATCCCTCAAAGCGAGCCGGTCGCCAACTGCCACTTGTTCAGCAACGGATGCGGTAATATCCAACACAATCGGTATCGGCCAGAGGCTACCGTCGGGGAGACGCATATCGTGCAGTACCGACTCATAAACATCTCTTATCATGAACCCTTTCAGTGGGGAGAACCCACCATTCATCAGAAGCTCAAGGTCACAAAGCTGCCGTTGGGTGAGTGTAACTGAAGGGTAGGTCTCGGACTCTGTTTTCAGCTTCTCTGCCAAATCAGGAGCGACGAGAAGATCGCACAACGCCCCTCCATGAGGTGTAGGAGTGTGCTCTTTAGTCTCACTAAAGTGATGGAGTGTCATTGGGGGGTGCCAGTATATTGTCAGTAAATTGCTTGGGGATAGAAATTTCAAATCACCGTGTTATTCAAGCAGACGGTTTCTCTCCTTTAAGTCGCTTTCCAAGACTATCCAGATATTCAATCAGATCATCCCTCAGCTCGGGATGGCGCAGCCCATATTCGATATTGGCTTCGAGAAAGCCCGCTTTGGATCCACAATCATAACGAATCCCATCGAATTTATAGGCATTGACATTCTCATGGGCTAATAAGGCACTGATTGCATCAGTAAGCTGTATCTCACCCCCCGCTCCTTTACCCGTCCCATGCAACAGTTCGAAGATTTTTGGTGAAAGGATGTAACGCCCAACCACACCCAGGTTTGACGGTGCACTCTCCGGTTTGGGTTTTTCCACAATCCTGTCAATTCGGGATCTCTTGGCATCTGAATTATCCACCTTGACGATACCGTACTGGTCGGTCTTTTCCCTATCCACCGGCTCTACCGCGATAACGCTCTCACCTGTCTCTTCGAACTGTTGAACCATCTGCTTCAGGCAGGGGTTGCTGTTACCGTCTATCAGATCGTCAGCCAGGATCACCGCAAAAGGCTCATCACCAACCGCTTTCTCTGCACAGAGTACGGCATGTCCCAGCCCCCTGGCTTCGCTCTGTCGGATATAGATACAAGTGACATGGGAAGGTATGATTTCGTTCACCTGTTTGAGAAGCTTATGCTTGCCATTGAGTTCGAGTTGATGTTCCAGCTCATAGGCTTTGTCGAAATGATCAGGAATGGCTCGCTTGCTCCGTCCGGTAACAAAAATCAAGGTATCCACACCGGCGGCAATAGCCTCCTCTACTCCGTACTGAATCAAAGGCTTATCAACAACGGGCAACATCTCTTTGGGTGTCGCTTTGGTGGCTGGAAGAAAACGTGTACCCAAGCCTCCTACAGGAAATACCGCCTTTCGGATTCTTACTGACTTCATTAGATAATCCTTATGCTTTATTAATCATTACGCTTCATCCAGTCCCAGGCGGTCTGAACGATACTATCCATCTCTCTGTAAATAGGAGTCCAACCCAGCGTTTCAACAGCATGGCTGCAATCTGCAACCAAAGTCGCTGGATCGCCCGGCCGACGGTCATCCATTCGATAGGGTATCTGATCGGCAACCACTCTATTAGCTGAGCCTAGAACTTCCATTACGCTGAAGCCGCAACCATTTCCCAGGTTGAAGGCATGAGCTCCGCGATTTTTATCCAGGAATTCGACTGCCTTCAGATGTGCCGAGCAGAGATCTTCAACGTGAATATAGTCCCTTACGCAGGTTCCATCAGGGGTGGAATAATCACTGCCAAAAACCCGCAGTTCAACACCGTCATCACCTCTGGCTGCCTTTAAAATATTGGGGATCAGGTGTGTCTCAGGATCATGATCTTCCCCAAGATCACCCTCCGAATCCGCTCCCGCTGCATTGAAGTAACGCAGACTGACAGAGTTTAAGGCGTAGGCACTCGCATAATCCTGCAGTATCTGCTCCACCATCAGTTTGGTTCGCCCGTAAGGATTGATCGGATTTTTTGGGTGCTCTTCGTCAATTTCCTCCGCTACTGGGTTACCAAAAATAGCAGCGCTGGATGAGAAGATAAACTTGCTCACTTTTTTCAACCGCATCTGTTCGAGAAGATTGAGGGTACCAATAACGTTGTTACGGTAATAGAGAGAGGGATTCACCATCGACTCTCCCACCAGAGAGCGTGCCGAGAAGTGCATCACTGCATCAAATGTGTGATTCTCAAAGAGCGCTGAGAGATCACCTGGAACCAGCAGGTCGCCGTGGACAAATGTCCCCCACTTGACAGACTCACGATGACCCGTTGACAGGTTGTCGAATACGACCACCTCATGGCTCAGTCTGGCAAGCATTTTGACCATGTGCGAGCCGATATAACCGGCTCCACCGCAAACTAGAATCTTCATCTTTTACCGGTAAAAATTTATCGAAAGTGAAAGGGTTGAACGCCAATTATACTCAACGGGTCATTGTATAGAAATTACCTCTACAGGGCATTAACCAAAGAGGCACATGCCGTGTAGGATATATCATACAGAGCCCAGAATTATGGATCGATGGTGGCGGAGTGTGCATCACACTGTAATCCTCTGTATTATTCCCGACTGTTTTTATTGTGTGCCTGCTAGGTAAAATCACCCAAAAGTTATCAATAGGATCACCCTGAATGAACCGCCAAGGGCCACAGCCCATACATTACATCCTATTATTATTCTGTTGGATGGCTACTATTTCGTACCTCTCCCATCAGCCCGGCAGTGGGCCGGATGAGATAACCCCCTGGCTCCCGGGTGAGATCAAAGATCTTCTCCATCTCCCCATATTTGGCCTCTTCGCACTCCTGCTCTGGCTTGGAATAAAACACCACTTCCACAATATGGCGTGGGCATTCATCGCTGTGCTGGGCCTGACGACAGGCTTTGGCGCCCTGGACGAATGGCACCAGTCGTTCATTCCCGGCCGTACCGCCTCGATAGAGGATATCGCCGCCGATTTAATCGGCGGCATGATTGCCCTTTCGGTTGCCTCATACTGGCAAAAGCATAAACCACAAAAAACCCGCACGAACCATGGATAACCTACAGATAATACTTCTCGCACTGGTTCAGGGGCTGACCGAATTTCTGCCCATCTCCAGTTCCGCCCACCTGATTCTCACCCCGATGCTGTTCGGCTATGAGGATCAGGGATTGGCTTTTGATGTTGCCGTTCACCTCGGCTCACTGCTGGCAGTCACCACCTACTTCCGCCATGAGCTATTTGTCATGATTCGGGACTTTTTCTCATCACTGAGCACTCATGGTGAGAAGACCAAGAACTCACGAATGGCTTGGATGATCATTCTGGCCACTATCCCGGTGATGATTGCCGGTCTGCTGCTCAAATCGATTGTGCAGAATGATCTTCGTTCCATTACAGTGATCGCCGCAACCACCATCCTGTTTGGACTGCTGCTTCTCTTGGCGGATATGAAAGGAGCCAAGAGAAGAGATGAATATTCTGTTTCCTGGCGTGATGCCCTCTTCATCGGGCTGATGCAGGCCATCGCTCTGATTCCAGGCACCTCCCGCTCCGGCATCACCATGACGGCCGGATTGATGCTGGGCATGACAAGGCAGGCCGCCTCACGCTTCTCCTTTCTGCTCTCAATTCCCACCATTCTCATGTCTGGCACACTGGTTACATATGATCTGATCCGTGGTTCCGAGCCTGTGGCCTGGGCTGAACTTACCTTTGGCGCCCTGCTCTCATTTGTCTCAGCCTACCTCTGCATCCACTACTTCCTGAAATTGATTGAGCGGATCAGCATGCTGCCGTTTGTTATCTACAGAATGCTGCTTGGTGCAATGCTGCTCATTATTACCTTTTAGGGGTAACGGTTCAGTACGATAAGCGTGGGAGCGAACTTGTTCGCGATTGGCTTCGTAGGGGGCTCATCGCGAACAAGTTCGCTCCTACAGCACCTCAGTTCCGCGGCAGGGGTCAACCTCGCAGCAGAGAGAGTATCTCCTCAGTTTTCTGCTGCATCAACAGAGAATCCCCCCTGGACTCCACGTTCAAGCGGACAACCGGTTCGGTGTTGGAGCGGCGAAGGTTAAACCGCCACTCACCCATATCCAGGCTGATGCCATCCGTATGATCAACAACCAAGGCATCGGCCTGATAGTGAGCCAGAACATGCTCAATTGCTCTCTTTGGATCATCCAGTCTGCTGTTGATCTCCCCTGAAGAGGGGTAGAGACGGATACGCTCCTCCACCAACTGCGACAACGACGTTCCTCTGGTGCATATCAATTCAGCCACCAGCAGCCAAGGAATCATTCCACTGTCACAGTAGTTGAAGTCACGGAAGTAGTGGTGGGCGCTCATCTCACCCCCATAGACAGCATCCTCCTCCCGCATTCTCTCTTTAATAAAAGCGTGGCCGGTCTTGCTCTGCACCGGCTCACCACCGCCGTCGGTGACAATATCCACCGTATTCCATGTCAGGCGGGGGTCATGAATAATAGGGCTGCCAGGGTATTTTTGGAGAAAAGCCTCAGCCAGCAGGCCGACGATATAGTAACCCTCAATAAACTCACCCTTTTCATCAAATAGAAAGCAGCGGTCAAAATCACCATCCCAGGCAATACCCATATCCGCCGAATTGGCGAGCACGGCATCGGTGGTATCCTGGCGATTCTCCGGCAGAAGGGGGTTGGGGATACCATTGGGAAAATTCCCATCGGCCTCGTGGAACACCTTAGTGAAGGTTATTGGAATACCGGCGGAGCCTAGCCGCTGCTCCAGGGCATCTATCACATGACCGGCTGCACCATTGCCCGCATTCACCACCAATTTAATCGGTTTGATGGCATCAGGTTGAACATATTCGAGGAGATGATCCGCATAGGCATCAAGTATTGACAGCTCCCTATAGTTACCTCGGTGCAGAGGGTCAAACTTGGCAAAGCTATTTTCCCGGGCCAAACGCTCAATCTCATCCAGGCCGGTATCCCCACTGATCGGCCGTGAGCCCTCACGAACCAATTTCATGCCATTATAGTCCTGAGGGTTATGGCTGGCGGTCACCATGATGCCGCCGGCCACACCCAGGTGGGCCGTGGCAAAATAGATCTCTTCGGTACCACACATCCCGATATCCAAAACATCGACACCGGAATCCCGCAGCCCATTGCTCAAGGCTAATTTCAATGACTCAGTCGAAAGCCGCATATCGCCTCCCACCACTACCGATTGCGGTGCAATCGAGGCGGCATAGGCACGACCAATCCGATATGCGACATCCTCATCGAGTTCAGTACCCAGTTGACCGCGAATATCGTAGGCCTTAAAGCATCCCAGTTTTTCCATTTTTCTGTTCCGGTTCATTCCAGACTAATAAGGAGGGTAACTGTTCAGCTCACCCCTAAAATTCGCCATTTCTAAGTTAAAAAATAATCATTTGCACACATAAAAACTCGCATTTCGTGCCTTTTGATCCTTAAACCGGCTCTGTACCAAAATCCTGAAAACCACAGTTATGGTGGAACAGAGGTATTGTGGAACAGAGGTATTGTAGGAGCGAACTTGTTCGCGATGGACTACGAAACGTGCTCTTCGCGAACAAGTTCGCTCCTACGCCTGGGTTCCAGATTGCCGTGCTAAATAGTCATCATAACCCATAGTCGCCCCTCTCATCAGGGACATGGACATTCCAGTCAATTACTCTACCATAAGCCTTTTCTTCATGGTTAACAGGAGCCTGATTATGCAAGTGGCAGACGCCCTTCGAGCACGAAAATCAACCCGCGCCTTTCTCAGTAAAGAGGTCGGGAAGGACAAGGTAGAGCGCATCATTGGTAGCGCCCGCCACGCCCCCTCAGGAACCAACACCCAACCCTGGCAGGTGGCGGTTGTAACCGGCGAGAAAAAAGCAACCATTTGCAGCCGCATGGAGCAGGAATTCCGGGAGGGTATCAAGGGCAAGATGAACTTTCAGTACTACCCCACGGTGTGGCAGGAACCCTACAATAGCCGCCGCAGATCCTGTGGCCTGCAGATGTACAAAACTCTTGAGATAGGACGAGAGGATAAGCAGCGGCAACTGGATCAGTGGGCAGCAAACTTTCGTGCCTTCGACGCCCCGGTGATGCTGTTCTTTTTTATCGATCCCATTCTTGAGACCGGCTCCTTCTTTGACTACGGCATGTTCGTACAGTCAATTATGCTGGCGGCTGTCGAGGAGGGCCTCGCCACCTGCCCCCAAGCCGCCTTGGGGGAGTACCCTGATATTGTAAAAAAAGAGCTGAATTACCCCGATGAGACGCAACTGATCTGTGGGATGGCGCTGGGTTATGAGGATACCGATGCGCTGATCAACAGCTACCGCACCCCACGGGAAGAGGTGGAGAGCTTCTGCCGTTTTTTTGATTGATCCTGGAGAAAAGTACCGTAACTATTCAGCAGCTCTCAGGAGCGTACTGCATACTCGGGGTCGGAGTCAATTGCGCTGAAATAGTGAGTATTTACTGAAATATTCAACGCAATCGACTCCGACCCCAGAGACCCCAGCGTTCCAGCCCCTCTTCGTTGAGGGATAAACTATTCCAACTGAGCGGCCATCTCAGGCAGCACATCAAACAGGTCAGCCACCAGGCCGTAATCGGCCACCTGAAAAATCGGCGCCTCCTCATCCTTGTTGATCGCCACGATCACCTTACTCTCTTTCATTCCCGCCAGGTGCTGGATAGCGCCGGAGATACCGACTGCAATATAGAGATCAGGCGCCACGATTTTTCCTGTCTGCCCCACCTGATAGTCGTTGGGTACGTAACCGGCATCCACTGCAGCACGGGAGGCACCAATGGCGGCATTGAGCTTGTCCGCCACAGCTTCCAGCAATTTGAAGTTTTCACCGTTGC
>JBEVXV010001241.1:0-4034 GCA_040505915.1 Sedimenticola sp.
CCCCGTTGACCCGTCTGCGTGTAGACTCCCTGAGGCTTGTACCTCTATGTCAGAAAAGCGGACGTTAAACCCTATTCACTCACTCACTCTCCCATTGTGTTTTATCCACACCCTTACCTGTATCTGCATGGGTAGGGTACGGTAGTGGTTCGTTTGGCAGATACTGGCTCCTCCCTGGGCCCCGCCCTCCTCCACACACGTGACCGCCAGGACCAACCAGAGCCACCGAAGGCGGGGCATCGTGCCACTGGCTACCTGTAATAAAGGGGACATTATATTATGTTTATATATTGCACGAGGTATGCTATCATGCGTATGTTCTAGATTTAATTAGAAGAAACAGCCATACGTTTCAATAAAATTAATACTGTGATATGTGAAATGAGTAGCAAACTAGAGAGAACTCGGTAGAGCGCATACCTTCGCCACGTGAAGTAGTAGTCTTATCTGCCAATGACAAAGAAACCGTAAAAAATACACTGGATGCACAAAAGCATCTGCATATTCCCCCACAAAACCCAGTTCCTTCCATGTGACGGTGACGAATCATCCATGAAGGTTTTATCAACACCCGTTCGTTTCATAAGATACAATGTATACCATATAGACAGACAGAGACGGACGATTTCCTTTGGCAGATGCAATAAGCTGGATTAACTGGAAGAATACAATGATGTAATGCACCTATCAATGCGGGGGTGGGGCGGCGGGCATACGCGGGGAATTAGACAGCAACAAAAATCCCGACATGCGAGAATTAGACCGAAAAATAATTCCCGACCGGCGGAAAATATATACATTGTATACTCAAGCGGTAGGAAGTGTCAATTTAGTGGTCTGATAATATCGCGAAAGCTTGCTCCGCCCCTCGGGAATTAGACACAGAATTTCATCCCGATAGTCGGGAATTAGACAGTAACTTTTACCATTTATCTAATTTGTCTAATTTCCTTGGGGTTGCCCGACGCCCCCCTCCCCCGGGCGGGGAAGACATTGATAGGTGCATACATTTAACGTTTTTGCCACATCCCCTTGCGGAAATCCGGATTAACTCTGCACATAGACGTTTGTGTGCGTCCGTGTGTTCGTGAGAACGGATTTGCATTAAAACCTTTAAAAATTATAAATACCTCGGTTGTACCGCCATGCCGCGATGCGGGTCATCTGGTAACCCCCACTAAAGAAGGTTATGGGGTTATTTTACTATTAACTTAAACATATAACCAAACATAATCACGTAAATATGTATACATACCCTTCTTATACAATGCTCCTCTAAATCCAGTCCATTGCTGTATTACTTAATGTTAACTAAATTCCTCGAATTAAGAATTTAAAAAATAAATCAGCGTGCCACCTACGAACACAGAGCCTGTAAATATAGAAACGTGTAGCGTGTACGTTTTATTTGGAATTGGCCGTTCTAAAAACACTCCTAGCATGTAGCCCAATTTACGAGTTGCCTGTTAAGAAAACATATTAAAGCGAATGTTATCAAAAAATCCATGGAGTACATACACTGCATGGGCGGTGTTAATTGTCTGGATAACATAATGTTGACCCGTACACCGTCCGTCCGTTTGTCTATCTGGCCATTCATCGGAGCCCAGGAACCTTTTCCTCTGTTCAGAGATTTCGGTAATTTGGAGCCGTGTGTTATAAGCTATAAAAGCCAACAGCAGACACATACCTAGAAGCAAGGTGTTGTATTACGGTTTCGGTTTTAATATGTGAAAACCACATGCCCAATTTAATTGCCGAGTGGAGAGCCGAGCTGGTATGATACTCTATACCAGAACTTTACACACAACTGCATGGATATTGTGTTTGTAACCTTCGATATACGCGGTGCAGATGCGTTTGTCATTTATGCATACAATATGGCACCGCACCAACCTGCAGGAAAAAACACCATAACATAATTGAGCCCGGCTCTGACAAATCAACCCTTATCGCGCCGTATATGAAGTAGAAAGTTGGCGAAAATTTCAGATCATCTGCGGAATATGCTCTGCAATTTTCGCCAACTTTCGGCTTCCTTTATGAAACATATAGCTATTCTTGGAAATCATTTTTTGCCAAATACGGACATGTGATTATGTGGTTTTCTCAGAGCCTGGCCCATATTCCATGCATTGGCATAGCGATTCACCCAGTCAATTGTATTTGTGACTAAATTATAGTAACAATAATAAATTATGCACCTATCAATGTTTTCCCCGCCCGTCATACGAGCAATCTGAACTGTTCCTACACTGTTTTCAAATCAGTCAGAAAATGTACATGTATAGAAATAACCTCTGACTGAAGAATGATACATATTTTGCCTTCAATTTTAAAGAGTTTATAATAAAAGTTTATGGAGTAAAGGGTTAAGACACGTCTGTCGTGGTCACTATCATTATACGGACGAAAGTCGGTGGATACTTTCGATTTGAAGAAAATTTAGTATACCAAATTGATATATTTTTGCGAAACTTCACACATGCATGCATGTCGCGTCAAATGTGTGTAGCGCCCAAAGAAAACAACTGCAGCCTTCCTAATTTTGGAGTTACATCCCTTTGATATTTTTCAGACAGCGGTGTAGCAGTTTTCTCGTCACAATACAACATGCAGTAATGTAACAAATGATACAAAATTACACTGATACAGCACTGAATAGTTTCCTTACTGTTTCACGGAAGTGTACGTTGTGGCGAAAACGTATACATTGCTAAAGAAACATGAACGAGGAGGCCGCAGCCCGCATGTCGTGCCCCTACAAGTGCTGGATAGAAAACGTTAACGCAAATCGGACGGCGCCCGCTCGCATGCTCGGGTGCTCACCAAACGGTCGGCGGTATCGCACAGACAACAATATAGCGATAATACCAGAGGATCAGATAAGGGGAGTATTTGATGATAATTCTGGGATACCGTATTTTTTCTTATTTTTCATAAACAAAACTATGTTGTTGGTACTCGTTAGAATCGCCTCGGCGATATGTTGTTGGTACTCGTTAAAACCGCCTCGCCTTCTAACGAGTACCAACAGCATTGGTTTTACTCGAGAATTATAGAAAATTATCCCAAAATTATCATCAAATACCCCGCTTATCTGTTCATATTATACTCTATTCTTTGAAAACCGCTGAAGGGGTATTTAACATGAAATTGGTTAATATGACGCACATGGTCTTTCAGGGTAAAGGCGAGATGCGGACCTACTGGCTGGCGGGTCGGGCGGGCGAGGATCGAACCCGTCGCTTCTGTGAGGAGGTCAAGCATGACAACAGCAAACTCCTGGAGAAAAAGGCCCACCAACACAGGTAGTTGCATAAGCATATGATGTTTATAGGTCAAAATGTCAAATAAGACAGGTGTAGCTATAGAACTATAGGGTATATGGCGGCAGGGGGGGGGGTGGGGTCGGTGGGGGGACCAGCCAACACAGTAAGTACTAATGTCCATATGCATAGTAGGAAGGCCAGAAGGTAAAATACCAATAAAATGTACTATATGTGTCATTTTGGCGTCGTGTACTTAGGCTTGACCATAGAACCATTCTTGGGGTAGGGATCAGCCAACACTGTAATTGTCAATTTGCATATGCATCGTACAACGGTAAGGGGTTGTAGGTTGCGAGGTTGTAGAGATATGGTTGGCGATAGAAGTGCAGGAAGATCTGCGGAGGTCGCAAAGTCAAGTAGTATACGTGACATTTGGCATCGTGGAGATAGAATTGGGGTATGGGTAGGGGTAGAATACATTTTATAGAAAAACACCACTAAAAACAACATAAGAAGCCATCCGAAACAAGTAATTGCAAGTTTGCGTGTGCCTAGTGCAAGGAAGGTGCATAGTGCAAATAAGATTGGTGATGTTTAAGTTCATAGAGATGATATTGAAGAGTGGAGAGAAAATTCAGATGGAAAAGAACACTAACACATGTAAGTTTGAAAAGGTCGGGTCAGAAGGTCAGAATACTAAATCAGGTCGGTATCAGTCAAGCAAGATCGTAGAGACAATATTAAAGATATCAGAATCTTGAA
>JBEVXV010001241.1:4044-5685 GCA_040505915.1 Sedimenticola sp.
GAAAAGCTTTCTAACAGAAGTACATGCAACTCTAACATCGCATATGCATAATGCCTCACTATACGAAGAATTTATAACAGGTATAAGCTAAGACATAAGTAGCTAAGGAAATTGTCCACCCTTGTTTTGATAATAAATACGTTTTGGCTGCAAACACTGGACAATGGCACCACTACCCTTGTTGGCAGACATATTGAGTATATTCAGTCACAATTTATTTGTGTATTTTCAGCATTCTAGGAAGTAAACGGTAAGAGCCCGAACTTTGATTTTAACTTCTGCTTGCCCTTGTCCAAGATTTATAGTACACGGTTGATGGCGAGACACAGCCTTTTCTCTTTTAATAGCAACACAACGTGTAGTTTGAGTTCATAGTGAATTTGTGTTGCAAAATGGTGGTAAAATATGGAAAATAGAAAACAGTATGTACTGGATAAACCGAAGAACCCATCAAAATAAAGTCAAATGATAAAAAGAACACCACACAAAAAGCATGGTAAGTGTACAGCGGTAGTCGCAGAGACTTTACGAGCACCAGGATGCCCTCCACGATTAGCGGTGTACTGTCCCAAAGGAAACCCTAAAAAGTACAAGACAACTAGAACACATAGCAAAAAAATGCAACGAATGCTTCACAAAACGTACAACGAGTGCTTCACAAAACGTAAACACAAATGCTATCCAGCGAAAATATCAAATCCCAGCAAGCAAAACTTAAAGTGTATATGATTACAAGACAAGCACACATGGCGACATGTGTACCAAGCAACAAAGAAGAAAAGAATATAAAAATTATAAATATATATGGTGAAAATTCAGAAGAAAAAAGACGACACAGAAATTATAACACAATAACAGATATAATCTGAGATATGTAGATCCCATACGATGTTGTACACAGCACATCTCTATCCAAATGTGGATAGATAAAGATTGTCATCAATTTTAGTTTTTAAATAAC
Organism: Sedimenticola sp.; assembly: GCA_040505915.1. Classification (GTDB taxonomy): domain Bacteria; phylum Pseudomonadota; class Gammaproteobacteria; order Chromatiales; family Chromatiaceae; genus Vondammii. The sequence goes on from JBEVXV010001241.1 coordinate 5,006, forward strand.
CATTTAATATAGACAAACGACGATCAAGGAAGACTGCTTCGGAATCCGAACTATTAGCTTTGTTAAGCATAAGCTGATATGGATAGATTTGTATCACCATCCGAGAGACGAACGGATTATCCTAATTGAGTATGTCATTCTGATACCTCGATGCATCACTGACCACGTCGATGAGTCTGAGATGATATCCGGAGATAAGCTCAACATGAAATCACTCTCAGAGCAATACAAAAACAAATCTGGTGGTACGCCGTATGGTCCACCATCCGAGAGAAGAACGGATTATCCCGAATTGATTATACAATTCAGATTCCTCGATGTATCATTGATTAAGTCTATAATATCTGACTGGCTATCCGGAGACAAACTCAACATGAAACCACTCTAATATGCAATAAGTGGTGCGCAATTACAGTTGTAGTACCCATAGGTATACCCACAATATGGCGGCAAATAGTGAAAATGTATCTAATGAATGCATTTTCAAGCAAGAATGATTTACAAACCTCGTCTCAAGTCCACAGTGTGCATTTGTTATTGGTAAAAAAAGCTTTCGACGAGGTACAAGCCAAAACAGTACGCTTTTCCCTGTATAGTTTTCCTATATTCGGTCCGTCCGTCCGGAATTTACATTAAGATGTTTGTAAAAGTTTATCCAGCATGGCATATTTTCTGTTTCC
>JBEVXV010001241.1:5695-6035 GCA_040505915.1 Sedimenticola sp.
TCATGCATGCATTCATATGACAGCCTCACCAAACTCTGCAACACATCCAGGTTTCTACTGCCCCTGCTGATCTCTTTCCAAGGTCACCAAACATTTGTATTAAGAAGCTTGTAAGAGTTTCTTCAGAATGCCATCATTTCTACTTTCCTTTATCTTCCGGCTTAGTCAAACCTCTACTGGGGACCTAGGTTATTTGTGCGTCAAATGACAAGGGTGTTAGGGAGTAAATCAATAGAGTGAGAATATATATAGTGTGTTAACAAGTTTAAAAAAAATAGCCATCAGAGAGTGGCAGCTATCCCCCGACCGCGTGCTGTAGTATGTGGAGGTAAAGTCACAT
>JBEVXV010001242.1:0-6115 GCA_040505915.1 Sedimenticola sp.
TCTTAAATATGGAAGAATACTTGCAAATAGTGCAGATCCTGATGAGACGGCTCGTATGAGCAGGCTCATCTGGATCTACACTGTTTGCAAACCCTGGCCTCTAAAGCGGCCGCTAGGGTTCAAAGAGTTAAGAGGCAAAAGAGAACTGAAAGCCGGGATGTGGAGACGGTCAATCTGAATCCTGGATCAGATAGTGATTCAGGTGATGAGCTCCATGATTTTGTTATTTCACTAGGCCTGATGGTATTGTTCACTTTGACAATGTTTTCAAGAATGTTAACTTGGTCTGCAATTGAGGCTGATACAAACACCATGTCAGAACTAGAACCCCTCCATTGTACAGGGGACGAATTAATTAGCTGCTCATGTGCCAGCACACACAGGCTGTCCATTATCTATAAATTTGGCAATCCCTATATTTTCCCAAAATCCCTATAGTATAAATCCCTATATTTGTCAAAAGTCTGTAACTAATTTTTGTAAAATGGTAAAAATCAAGTCTGATATTCAACTTACTGGTTTGTTTCTAAACACGGTGCAAGTAGTACCGCCGATTTGTGCGAAAATTGCGCACTTTCTGTCACAAGTATGAAACTTTGCATACTGGTAGAGTTTAACATACTGATCATTTTGTGATATGGACGCAAGCAAAAAAAACTCAAAATGGCCGCCATTTTCAAGATGGCCGCCATCTCACTTCTTTCTTACATATATTTCTTATTAATGTGTTTTTTCGAGAGTTTCAGCTAGCAAATAATTATAAACGACATAGTTCTGATTGCAGATTATTTTATGATGATATGTGATATGACAACATTCAAAATGGCGGAGATTTTAAAGATGGCCGCCAAAATATGATTATTTTACGGCATTTAGTTATGAATTTCATGAGACAAACAAGCGGTCAAAGTGCAATGGTTTGTTCTGGTAAAAATGATAACACTGGGTCTACATATGATTTAATATGTAGAACAGCTTGAAATTATTCAAGATGACACTCATTTAAAGATGGCCGCCACACTCGGAAGTTTCATAAAATTACTTTTCGACGTTTATTTTCTGCTGCGTTCTATTTTGGACCACAAATTACCAATGTCACGGAGTAAAGTACCTTGATGTAGTTGTCCTCGATTCTAACTCTGAAAGTCGTCTTTACATTGTAAAGTAAAAGTGTTTTGTGGGATCAGCTTGTTTTCTCTACAGTCGTCCTATCAGATTGATTACTCACGTTCACAGTCACCGCCACATTTGCAGAGAGCTGTGCATTTCAGACATGCCTTGACACACTTACAATGCCCACTGCACCCTTTGGCAGGCTGACAACCACATTTGATGAGTTGGTGGCACACCTTTGATGCTTCAGGAAGTGTGGTCCAAACTGGTTCCCATACCAGTGCACTCAGTCGGGTCCAACCCCATTCCGATGGAGATGGAAGCACGGGACATGGTGATAGTGTTTGTCCCCAGCAATGACCCGCCTGATAAACCGCCCTCTTAGCATGTTCATACAACGCGGCAGCGGTTGGTGGAATAGCGTCCATCACCCTTCCTTTCCTAGTGAACAAGTCTTTGCGAGTTTCATTCACCGTCATGCAGGTACTTGTTCTGTCATACAACAATACGACAAAACGCTCAATGGATGGCATCTGCTGGTCTACCATGTCTATGGTAGGGACATTACTCATTGCCATGAATGCGCCTGTGACCTCATTGTCAAGCTTCCACGTTTCCCATGCAGTTCTCTTTCCTCTTCCGGCAAAGGATGACGTCTGGTCACAACCAGTAAACGCATGGAAAACTGGTAGCGCTTTACATTTATCATGTCCCAAAGCGTCAACTATACCATGGATAGGAATGTACCTAAACTTCTTGCCGACACCATATGCTATCCACAGTTCCGTAGCAGCCAATTTTCGAAACATGGCTGTTGCCAACACAATAACATCGGTGTCTACTGTTCTAAGCATCACACGCTTGTACCCATACCGGACGCAATCCGCTGCATGCAGCAGTAGTCTAGTGTCGGCTTCTTCTTGTGTACATGGCGACAAATTGCGAATATCTCTGTCATGGTTACACAGTACAGAATCTCCATAAGTGGAAATAACTTGCTTATCGCGATTTCCGATCGTCATGGACACATCTGCCAGATACTTGAAGAGTTCTGTCTTGTTCTCAGATAGTTTCAGGAATGAGTCCCAATTCCCAGGTAATGTATTGTCCGGATGGACTCGCCGTCGGGTGCCACTTCCTCGTTTTGCACGTGCCGTCGCTTTCAAACTGTCGGGGTTGTAGGAATCCCAGATAATGTCGATTCTCCTAACATGCTGCAGCTGTGAGTTGACATACTTTACGAATACATCATGTGCGTATGATTGAAATGTCTTCGCAGCACCGGGCTTCAACATGTGTACAACAGCGGCGCCATCCAGAAGTAAGGCTTCAACCTCAGGTGTATCTTCTTCGGCATCAACCAGTGTTTCCAAACAGTGTACAAGATCAGACTTCGTGCCCGTGCGTAATTGTCCAAGTTGTGAAATGGATGGTGGACATGCCTGGTTCTCATGACTAAAAAACTCATCAAGGTCACCACCGCGGACCTGACATGCGATGTATAATTGCGAGAACAAGGAACAGTTCTTTTTCAGGGACATAAGCTGTTGCTTTTCTTTTGATACAGTTCGTGTCGGTAGAGAGCCAAACAGCGCGAATTTGTTTCTCGTGATTGGCTGAAACAGTGACGTAGATCTTTTGTCAAGACGACTGTCGAAGAAACTCTGGAATTGCTTTGTTCCTTCCTGTTGAATGTTCCGGACTGTGTTTATGACTTCTGAATCCACTATGTCTCGCGTATCTAGTACTAAAAGATCGCAACTGTCATCCATGAATGGATTGCCCATTTTCTCTATCACAGAACAAAGCGCAGTCACCTGTCTTTGAAATGCTGTCTGAGTGCTCTTTACTTGTTCGTGATGGTGTAGATTGGGACCGTGGCTCTGATCGGGTTTGACATGTTCTAGAGATGCTTGAAACTCACCGACCACTCTGGCCATCTCTGGTCCTGATACCATCCACCTCAGAAGCTCAGCCGAATTCTCCGTAAGCCCCACAGCTCCCCCATCACCCTTAACACATTTGTTGTTTTGCTCGTGAGCGTGGTCGATGGCTATGGCAGAAAATGATCTGCGTGACTTGTGAACAACAAAGTGTCCCGCTTCAAACTCCTTTACCAAACTTGGGTGCGATTTGGGGAGATACATCATGTCACGAAGGTGGACTGGGAGCCATCGCGAATAGTGCGTATGGTCCAGCGCAAAGAACCAGGGTATCAGTTTGGTTAATGCTTCTCTGTACAAATGAAAATTGCCACTGCGAATGGACTGAACAAACACCAACACAGTCAGCTCGAAATCAAGTGTAATGGACCAGTACAGAAACTGTGGACTCTTTGCAGCTCGTTTCGCTCTCCATTCATCAAATGTTAGCGGATGTTCCTCCGTTGTCAAGCCGGTCATGTACTTCTTGTATGCTTCGTTCATCAATATGTACAAACTGCTTGCTGTTACTTGGTGTGCATGTCGGGTTCGCGTCACATGTACTGCTTTGATAAATGAATCTGCGGAGCCAGAAGATGCAATGTTTGCATCTGCAATAGCAGCAGTCCATCCACTATCTTGTAGCCAGTTTCCAAGTGTTTTCAGTGCGGCCATTTCTATGTGCAGGCCACCAAACATGATCAAATATCGACCTTCCCCATGCGTATCTGGCCAATTCCATTGTATGATTTTGGCGACAGCATACAGTGGCTGATCACAAGCCATGACAGGTATTTGGCCGGGGTTAAGAAACTCTGTGGCGCGGCGTATCACATCCATTGCATGACGTATCATGGCAGGTGACTTCGCCTGTTCTTGAAATAGGGGCAACAGAACACTAATGTCCACAGGTATCTCACCGCATGCAGTGTGCTTCTCTGTTTCAGACGATTGGTATGCGGCCCATGAAACAGTCATGTCCTGGTCAGCACCTGCCAGTTGACATACATTTTTCGTATGGTCTAGCCACTCATACTGCTGTTTCAAACATACCGTCATGCTTGCACACTCTTCGCTTAAGGATCCATGACCCTCAGGTACATATGGCTCTTTCTCACGTAATATAACAGGCATTATACTCGTGTAGGTCTCTGGTAATGCTGATATAGATTTTCGATTTTGAGTTTCCTTCTCATCAATGACGATCACCCCTCTATCCTCTCCACCACACTCTGAAGTGGGATGTTGAAATATGGATATTCCTGTTCCGTGTAAGGCACCCTGTGCTGTTGTGGATGTCGGGTTATGATCAATGTTATCAACAGCACTGGTAGTGAAAATGCCTTTACGAAGTTTCGGCGGACACACAAGCGAGTCCTTCTCATATTGCTTGCAGACACTATTTCCCATTTCTGTGGATATATCCAGTACTCTGTCATAGGAAATAGAAAGACCCAAGTCATACAACTTGTCTATGAGACCACGCTTTCTAGTTTCGGCGTGTACAAGTAGACCTGTATATATTGGAAGTGGAGGTTCTCGAGATTTCCTGTGATATGACGCAGTTGAGCCTTCACGTCGTCGAATCGTGCAATTAAATTGCAACAGCTGAGCTATAGTGAGGGATGCTTGAGCCTCAGATACGTTACCAGATTTGGTGTTGATATTCGGTCCACCTAAGATCATGTCAACCAGTGTTGTGAGTGACTGTGGAACCGACTTTTGCTGGCAACTGTTATCGAACGAACCAGTAAAAACTGACTTTTCTTTGCTAAATATGTCTCGGCGGACAATTGTGGCTGCTTTAGCAAGAATAATGCCATCGTCGTCAAAATCCCTGTCATAAGCTGTTTTTAGGGCAATAGCAATGTCCTCATTGAATGCAAGCAAAACGTCCCGACCATGCTTGTGCGCTTCCATGTCCGGAAAGTGAGCCAGAAGTCTGTTTTTGAAATGTGTAGTCTGTAGCCTACCCGATACATCAACACCGAGTTGATGTAATCGTGACGTGTACATCTTTGCCAAATCTGCTAGTTTCAATACTAATGGGACGTCACCACTCTCTGTTCTAGCGTCATCTATATATGTTACAAGCTCTGCAAGGACAATGCCGTGCGTCCTTTTATCCTGGTATTCTTCTGCATCATCGGTACTCACATTTGCTGCCTTCCTGTACAGTAAGGACAGGCAGTTGACATGATACACAGCATCTTGTGCCATCATGTCACCTGCACTAAGCTTACCCAACAGCATGCTATCATTTAAGATTTCAGCACACTGTTTTACACGTTTGTGTAAACGAAAAATTGATGCTTTCCTAAGATCACCTGATTCCGACCCTGCATCACAGAAGAAGCAAGTGCTACACTTCTCTTGCACTGTACCAGAGGTAGATCGCGTTACCTTCGACTGACATTGGCTACTACTTCCAGGTTTACTATCATCGTCGGGGTATCGTCTCTTTTTTGCTCGTTGTAGATTTCTGTTATCAACTGTGTTGCGACATGTTTTGTGCCACTTTGCTCTATGCCGTGTGAATGAGTCCACTAGCCCATCTGGATGAGATAAGCTAGCGACGTCAATATCAGCTGGTAAGCATCCAAGCTGCTTAAACTCTTCAAGGTTCCGTGCCAATGATTCGTATCCAGCACCGGCATTTGCTCTCTTTGTGTCAGCCGGGCACTGAAGAACATCGCGTGTTGCGTGTTGACACAAAATACACAGTTCCCAGTCAATTGGGCGATCAGGTTTATGCTGATCACCACCTACTACATCCGTTCGATCTTCGGTAAGTTCAGTATCAGCCATGATACGTTCGATTATCGACGAATTCGCGCGACAAATTCAATTATCGTTTTCTTTGCGTTTTCTTAACAACGCTGTAATTTATAACGACGAGGTAGTTGCTAAGAGAGCTATAATAAACAATAACACACCGCAAACCAGCAACAGGCCGAGGGTTTATCCTTTTACCACCTGGTTACGACACTGCGACAAATGTTTTTAATTTACAAAGCTAAATTAAAAATATAGTTATGTATAGATCTGCTCTAGTATTATTCGTCGGTGATGCAATACAA